>CAJXGP010000065.1 GCA_913053915.1 uncultured Ignavibacteriales bacterium
TTATAAATTGTCGCTATGAATCCCTTTTGAGTTCTGGCTTGTCCAGGTTAGGTTTAAAGAGGATTAAATTATTATTTAGCCCATATCCCGGGATGCTATTTCCAAATTTTTAAGAATGCGAATATTAACAATAATCAACACTTTTTCAGAAGAAAAAATAATTTTTTAGACGAGAACTATTCATCAATTTCTAAAAATTGTTTATTAGAATTTCTGCAGAATAATAAATGTTTAAAACTAGAGATTTTATAAAAATGAAAGTTTCATTTTAACAACAATCTAAATTGTATTAGAGGAGAAATTAATTGTCAACAATAAGAAGATAGAAAAACCGTTTAAATCTTTAATTGTATTAGGCGTAGATTACTTTACCGGGCTGTTAAAACAAACTTTTGCAAAGTTAGATTCCCGGAATCTTTAAGATTTTGAGAATCTTTAAAGTCAAAACAAATAATCTAAAAATTTCGGTGAACCTTATCATTTGTTATTAAAATTCTTAATTTTACAGAAGATTTATTAGTTTATATAAGGTCGGGTTTATTCCAAAAGTCATTCTTGTGAAAAAAATTAAACTTACGAATAAATTGACGACCAATGCTATTTTAAAAGCAATTTGACGAGATTTATTTTAAGCAATATAATAATATCGTTTTATTGCTAAACAGATTCTTGATTGTTAAATTAATGATCTAGTTTTAATTGATTTATGTAAAATATGTAAGAATATGGCGGTACTTAATGAAAGTATTAGACTTGTTAAAGAAAGAATTTACAATTGCATATCTTAAAGGAGAAAAAAAAGAAGATGTTATTAATGAACTAATCGATTTGTTTCAAAAAGACGCTAGAGTATTAGATATAGATAAGGTTAGGGATTGTGTACTCGAACGGGAGCAAATCATGTCTACAGGAGTTGGGAAAGGTTTTGCAATTCCTCATGGTAAAACTGATGCCGTTACCGATATACTGGCGGCATTCGGGAAAACCGGCAAACCGATTGAATATGATTCGTTAGATGGTCAACCTGTTCATTTGGTTTTTCTTCTTGTAGGTAAAGATAATCTCGTTAGTAAACATATTAAACTTCTCAGCAGAATTTCAAGGATGATGAATAAAGATGACTTCCGTGAAAAACTTATGCATGCAAATTCGGTAGATGAAATATTAGAAATATTTGGAAAAGAAGAAGAAAATTATTTCGAGCTGTAAAGTAAATTAAAGCTGATTTTTAATTTTTTAACCGGGAATTCATTCTTTTAGGGAGTGGGATAATAAATTATACATTTATTTTATTAAATATTTAGGGGATGGGATAAGTTGTTCTATCCAACCCCCTAAAGTTATTTTATTCCACCCCCAAAATGTTTACTACTATCGGTTGATTTTACCTTTTTTAATTATTTAATATTGAAATAAATTCTATTTTTATTATAATAAAATTCATTCGGATTCACTTACCATTAAACGACAAACATTGTAATGATAAAAGCTATAACAGGCACTAAAGACATCCTTCCTCCTGAAATTAAAAAATGGAAACACTTAGAAAATATTGTTCAAAAAGTTTTTACAAATTTTAATTACAAAGAAATTAGAACACCTATATTCGAAGATACTTCGCTTTTTGCCCGCGGTATCGGAGAACAAACCGATATTGTGAGCAAAGAAATGTATTCCTTTCTAGATAGAAGTGAAACTAGTATTACATTAAAACCTGAAATGACTGCGGGAGTGGTCAGGGCTTTTATTGAGCATTCGTTAGGTCAAAAGCAACAATTGAATAAGCTGTTTTATATCTCCCCTATGTTTCGTCAAGAAAGACCACAAGCCGGAAGACTAAGACAATTTCACCAATTTGGCGGAGAGGCATTAGGCAGCGCTTCACCTTTTCTCGATGCGGAAATGATTCAAATTGCATATATGATTTTAAAGAAACTCGGATTAAAAGATTTATCGATTAGAATAAATTCATTAGGTATTCCTTCATCAAGGGAAATTTATAAGAATATTTTGAGAGATTATCTCTCTGATAAAAAGGATAGGTTGTCTCATGACAGCAAGGTGAGATTGGAAAAAAATATTCTGAGAATATTCGATAGTAAAATTGAAAGCGATCAAGAAATTATGAACGACGCTCCGCTCTTACTAGATTATTTAGATGAAGAAAGTAGTAATGATTTTGAAATTGTGAAAGAATTACTTTCAAATTCAAAAATCCCCTATGAAATAGATCCTAAACTTGTACGGGGTTTAGATTATTATACAAAAACCACCTTTGAGATAATCAGTGGAAAAGTAGGCGCCCAAAGTGCACTTTGCGGTGGCGGCAGGTATGATCCTTTGGTAGAACAATTGGGAGGAAAGCCTACCGCAGGTGTTGGATTTGCTGCCGGGATTGAGAGAATTCTTCTAGCTTGCGAAAACGAAAATTCTTTTAATTCCGCCGGCGATAAACTTGATTTATATATTGTAAAAATTGATAAAGAATTGACTTCAACTGTTTACCAAATAGCTTTAAGTTTGCGTAAGCAAAATATTAGTGTGGACCTTGATTATCTGGACCGAAGTGTAAAAGCACAAATGCGTGAAGCAAATAAATTGAATTCACGGTTTGTCCTTTTTGTGGGTGGTGATGAATACAAACAAGGTAATATCACTTTGAAAAATATGGAAACCGGCGAACAGGAAATTCTAGAATTCAGCAATTTAGATCTTGTAAGAAATAAATTTGTGTAATCAATCAAAACATAGCAGTAAAAAGACAAACAGGTAGTATAAAATAACTCTGAAAATTTTTGTGTTTTTACATGCTGAAAAATATTCACAAAAGAATATTTTTTGTAAGTGCACAGAAGAAGTTAATTTTATATGAATTTTTAAAATTTATATTTACCCTGGAAGGATTTTTAAAATGTATCCTGAACTATTTAAAATAGGACCTTTTACTGTATATAGCTATGGTTTGATGATGGGCATTGCTTTTATTGTTGCCAGTTATATTCTAATAAAAGAGTTCGAAAGGAAAAAATTAAATCCCAGTGCAGCAACCGAAATTACTTTATTAGCCATTGTTTTTGGTGTAATTGGAAGTAAACTGCTCGATTTAATCGAAAATTGGAATTCATTTATTCGAAATCCTTCGATTGCATTTTCCCCCGGCGGATTAACTTTTTATGGTGGATTCATATTAGGTACTATTGCAATTTTTATTTATGTGAAGAAGAAAAAATACTCTTTTCTATATATTGCCGATGCTACTTCACCGTCGTTGATACTTGCATACGGAATAGGTAGGATAGGATGTCAACTTTCAGGCGACGGTGACTACGGTATTCCGACTAATCTACCATGGGGAATGACATACCCGAATGGAACCGTTAAACCGCATAATATATTAAAAGTTTTTTATCAAAATCATCCTGCTTTAGCCGTAAAAGATCATTTTCATCAATTGTCTTCGCAAATAGTAGGCTATGATCATTATGGCACGATTACAAAATTTGATGAAGTAATTAGATTACATCCCACTCCTATTTATGAGTTTCTTGCATGCCTTATTATTTTCTTTATTTTATGGAAGCTCAGAAAAAAGGATTGGGCTGACGGAAAACTCTTTATGGTTTTTCTTTTATTCGCCGGTATTGAAAGATTTACCGTTGAATTTATCCGGTTAAACCCCAAACTTCTTTTTGGTCTTACCGAAGCACAATTAATTTCTATAGTATTGATAATGATCGGGTTACCCGGGTACATTTATTTAACTAAAAACAAGGATAAACTTCACCGGTTCATTCCTCCGCCGTATAAAAAAGAAACCAAAAAGGTGAAAGGTTAAATTAAAATTTTAAAGAAAGGTTATAAACGGAATTTATAAATTTTATTTATTTATTGATAACTCAGAACGGAGGACTTAAACTTTATTATTCTGCCTCAGATCAAAAAGAGTGTTTACTACAAAGCGGAAATATTCCGGTAATTGTTTTAATGAGTGAAAATTCGAGTGAATTATGAAACATCAAAGAGAATAATTATATCCATAAAATAATTTTGATGAAATGAAATTAATCATAGGGCGTAAGCCTGTTCTCGAAGCAATTAATTCCGATGAACAGGTTGAGCAGGTAAATATATTACTCGGACAGAGGGGAGCGATAATTACTGCGATTCGTGTTGCGGCTAAAAAACGTAGAATTAAATGTAATGTAATTCCGATCGATAAATTTAAAAAGATTACCAACCAACCGAATCACCAAGGTGTAGCGGCACTCAAACCGGATCAAAGATTTTTTCCATTAGAAGATATTATTAATGAATCGGGAAAAAAGGAGTATCCTCTCATTTTAATTTTGGATTCTATTCAAGATACACATAACGCCGGTGCTATTTTAAGAAGTGCCGAGTGTTGCGGTGTTGACGGGATTATTATCACAATGCATAAAAGTGCACCGATCAATACAACTGTGGCAAAAACATCAGCCGGCGCTACCGAGCACCTTAAAATATGTAAAGTTAATAATCTTTCGCAGACTTTAGCTACATTAAAAAAAAATGGTTTCTGGATAGTCGGTTCTTCACTACAAAATGCAGTAGATTATACAGAAGTAAATTACAAAATGCCTATTGCATTGATTGTTGGCAATGAAGAGAAAGGAATCCGAAAATTAACTGCTGAAAATTGTGATTTCCTCGTTAAAATTCCTATAAAAGGGAAAATCCAGTCTTTGAATGTTTCCGTTGCGGCGGGAGTCTTGCTTTTTGAAATATTGAAACATCGTAAATCTTGAAATTTCTTTTTGCTATTGTTTATAATAATTTTGATGTGCCGGTAACGATATAAGTAATTGTTCGATCTTTATTATTGGTAACAGAATTTCTAATTCCTCTAATTGACCCCCATTAGATAATCATAATAAGTTCTTTTCATTAGTTGAAATAATATATCTAACGAGGTAAACTTAATTCCTAATCAAATCCCAAATCTCAATGCCTAATAATATTAATGATATATTTTTGGTCTTGGGATGTTGAGTATTTCTAAGTCAATTATTATTTCACTTCATGATAAATAGAATTAAAAATCAAATTCGATTTTACACTACTCCAATTGATTTTTAGAATGCTTAGCTTTACTTTTACATATATATTATCAGTTAAAATAAGAGTGTGTTAAATTGTCTACAAATATATCTTCAAGCGATAGTGAATTGATGCAGCGAGTTGCATCGTATGATTCTAAAGCTTTGGAATTATTATACAATCGTTACTCTTCATTGCTTTATACACTAATAAAGAAGATTGTTGCTGAATCAGAACTTGCGGAAGAAGTACTGGCGGAAGTATTTGTTATCATCTGGAGTAAAATTAATTATTTTGATTCGGCTTTGAATAATGTATACACTTGGTTGATAACATTAGCCAGGAATAAAGCGGTAGATAAAGTTAAGCGGCTGCGAGCTCCCGAAAATATACCTGAATATAATGAAGAATATGAAAACAATTTTATCATTCCGCAACTTTCGCCTGAAATTGATCCTTTAGATTTAAGAACGGTAATTAACGTAAAAGATAGCTTTGAAATTGCATTAAATAAACTGACAGACGCGCAAAAATATGTAATTTATCTTGCATATTACGAAGGCTTGACACAAAATGAAATTGCGCAAAAGTTGAATATTCCTCTAGCGACTGTGAAATCAAAAATTAAAGTTGCACTCGTTAATTTAAAAGATAATCTATTAAAAGAGGAAGTTTAATGGCGTTTACAAACGAATACCGTGATTTGCTTTATGCTTATGCACTTGGTTGTTTGGATAAAAAGGATATTTTAAAATTAAGACAATTTATAATGGAAGGCGGCGAGTATCCACTCCTCAATTAAAAGATAAAGTTGCAAGAAAATTATATAGAATAAAGCAGCAAAACGTAAAAAAAAGATCAATTGACGATTCGCAAAAAATACAGGGAAAACCTCCAGGTGAATCCACATCCCATACCGTAGATAAATTAACCGGTAATCGGAAAATTCCTTCCGCATTAGATTCTTCACCAAATATTGACAATATACCTTCCGAATCAGTTTCCAATAAATTAGAACCTGATATATCCGATAATTTTATTTCTAATCGGTTGAAAACAAAAACTAATGATTTTGAAGAAGTAATTCCTCGTAGAAAAACGGTTGAATTATTCAGGCCTAATCAAGATACTCAAATTAAAGAACGTAAACCGAAACATGAAACGGATATCGGATCGTCAAAAGCGGGAAATAAATCCGGTCTTAGTGTGAACAACAATGAACAAACGGTAATTGAAAACTTACCCGCAAAAAAATCCGAAAATTTAATTTTGAAATCAAAAGGAAAAAAGAAATATGGAAAATCGGATGAAGAATCTTCTTCGATAAAAAGGAATAAATCAAAATCACCGATAGTTTTTATATTGATAATACTTATTCTTTTGATTGGAATAGCAGCTATATATCTTAAAGTTTCTTCGGACGTAAAGACGTATAGGAGCGATATAAAAAATTTAGACATGCAACTTACCGATTTATCTCAAAAAGTAACTTTAAATCAAGAACTGCAAAATATTCTTTCGACAAAAGATTTACGTATAGTTAATTTAAAAGGAGCAAAAACCAATCCGGAGGGTTTTGGAAAACTAATTATTAGTCTTAATCAAGGGAAGGGATTTTTACAAGTGAACAATATGCCTAAGATGGGGATAAACCAAGCATTTCAATTGTGGGTAACTGTAAACGGCGGAGTTGTTTCGTTAGGTGTTTTTAATCCTAAAAACAAGCAACAATACTATCCATTTTCAATTCCCGAATTATCAAATAAAAAGACAACTATTTTTTTCCTTACCGAAGAGCCTTCAACAGGATCCCAAAAACCTAGTAAAAAAGTTATTTTGACCGGGAAATTAATGTAGTTTTTTTGCCAATTACTTTTTCTCCCGTTTTCTATTACTTCTCTTAATTACAAAAAGTATAACCATAATTGCTATTAAAATAGACCAGTAAACGTTAAATATATCTACTATTGACCTGAGGAAAGAAATAAGGCTAATTGTACCCTGTTTTATAGTAAGTAGAAGTCCGATGATTGAAAAAATAATGAAAAGCAATAAACCTATTATATATGATTTGTCATTTATGAACAACATCAAAAAACTTATCCCCAATATAAACAACAATGCGGGAACGATAATAGCAGATAGATGATAAAAACTAAAATAGTTAATTAAAAACAACACTACCCCGATTAAAAAGGCAATAGTGCCGGTAAAAAGAAATAATTTATAATTTTCTTCCAAAGAAAGATAGACCGAACTTATTCCATAAAATATCAATGCGTAACCTAATATTTCACTGTTCGCAAAGTCTATTATACCCAATAGCTTTAAAAAAATAGCAAAAACTATAAAGGTTAGAAGATATGTAATTAAGGGTTGATGTTTTTCCACAATATAAAATGCTATGATTTTGAAATATTAAGATATAGGTTAAGCATCAAAATAACAAGATAATGAATATCTAATTGGTAATATTGCTTATAAATTAGTCCCCGTATATTCAATTCTTTGAAAAGATAATAAAAATTATTAAATGTAAAAGGAATCCGAATAGTCCTTTAATATAAAGTGTCGGTAATTTTAGCAAAGTAATTTATAACACACGTTAAAGCTTTTACCGATTTCCAACTTGAAAGGCGGATTTACGCAAAACTTAGCTATACTTTAAGCAATAAGTTTGAAGTAAATATGAAACAAGGCTATTTTAAGAAAATTTATTTAAGAATAAATTCTTATTTGAAAGTTAGGATTTACTAACCGGCTTTGAATCCGGAAATTAAAAATGAAACACCCGATTACTCAATGCAACCGGGTGATATTATAATTATTTACTGTTCAAATTCGGAAGGTTACAATTTCCTTTCAAATATCTCTGTAAATATTGAAAATATACTTCATGTTCCAAGACATAACTTGCCAGATTATATGCGGCACCATGAGCGCCGGGAGGATAGATACGCAAATTGAAATCTTTACCGGCGTTTGTCAATGCGGTTAATAGTTGCATCGTATTCCGGACGTGGACGTTATCATCACTCATGGAATGAACTATTAATAAATGTCCTTTTAAGCTGTCGGCGTAAGTCATATCGGAGCTTTTTATGTATCCTTTTATATTATCTTTTAACGGCGCCATATATCTTTCGGTATAAATGTTATCGTAAAACCGCCAGTTG
>CAJXGP010000066.1 GCA_913053915.1 uncultured Ignavibacteriales bacterium
CCAAAGAAACGTTTTTTACCAACAAGTGTCAATAGTACATACAAAGCTCCCATAGACAAAACTGCACGTGGTAAATAAAGAACACGCACCTTAAATATCATAGGCATTCTTTCAAAAGCTTCTTTTGCGATATCGGCAATTTGTCCAGAAGAAAGTTCTATATAGTTTTTACTTTCAAATTCTTTAATCTTTTATTAAAACAATAAAAGTTAAAATTTTCCCTTAATATAGATTTATGCTATTCCATATAAAATATTAATTTTTAAACAGAAACATATTTTTATGGAATAATAACATTCCTATTTATCCACCCATAACATTTGCCGGTTATCGGGAGCACCTTACCGGAATGATAACCTCTGAAGAAATAATCTTCTTTTGTAGGTATAGAATCGTGTAAAGCAATAATTCGTTCTTTTGCTTGATTTAAAGTAGGATCAATTTTAAGCGCTCTTTTATATGTATTTACAGCTAGAAGGTAAACCAGCTTAGTATTAAAATTGAATTCACAATCTCTGGCGGCTTGCTCATACAATAAACCTTCATCATATATTACTATTCCCCAGCCATGAGCAATTTTATTAGCTTTTAAAAATTGTTCTCTCGCTCGGGCTAATTCCCCCTTGTTTTTGTAAACAATTCCAAGGTTCAAATAATTCACTTTATTTTTGGGCTTCAATTTAATTAGTTCTTTAAATGTTTCAATTGCCTTATCCAACTTCCCCACTTTTTGATAAGTTAACGCTAGTTGATTCCAATAATTTGGTGTATTAGGTGATTTTTTTACTAAAAATTCCAGAGCAGGAATTGCATTCTCATACTTTCCCGCCTTCAAGGCAACGATAGCATATTTATAAGCTTTCCCTAAATTTTCTTTATCTAAATTCCAAGCTTTTTTATCAATTTTAACAAGTTCGTTTATGTTTTCTACTAATCCCTCCAATTCATCAGGCCATCTCTGATTATTTGGATACTTGTCACTCAAATAAGAATATAAATCAATTGCTTTTGTTTTATAATTATTCTTATCATTCGCTTGATTTTTATAAAGCTGCCCTAATCTGTCATAATAGTATGATGAGATAGTAGAATCATATTTAATGGCTTTTTCATATTCTTTAATAATTATATCGGGATTAACTTTTAGCCATTTTTCCGATACAAATGCCTTTCTTGCTTCAAAGTATCCTCTATTGGCAGAATCATATTTAACTGCCAAATTATAGAAATAAGACATTTTATTTTCAATAGATTTTGCTTTTTTAGGCGAAATTTTAGTTGAATCATGTAAGTACCATAAAACTTTTTCCATCTTAAAATATATCCATGGAACAAATTTCTTCGGATTATCTTTCAACACAATCCAACCATAAGGTAATGCACTTTTATAATCTTTATTCTTGTAATATTCGGCAAATAAACTATATTGGACAAGAATATTCGCTATATTGGATGAAGATGTTGAATCATTCTGCAAAACTTGAGCACTAACCTTTACTGTACTCAACACTAAAATAAAAGAAAAAATACCTATAATTTTTGATAACCTATTCAACTTTATACCTTTGAAAATGTTTTTAATTATTATTCCCTGTGCCTAATAAACCAAAGTTCGCCTAAACTAATATCAACATCCATTTTTATAGTATTTTCTTTATATAAACCGGACTGAGTTGAACCTCTAATTGAATATTGAATTCCCACATCGAGTGAATTTGCAAAATTCAGCGGTAAAGAAAACCCACCGGAAATAGAATATTGGTTGATTCCAATTCCATTAACAAGATACTGTGTTTGTTCAAAACTTAAACCTGCACGCCATGAGAATTGTTCCAAAAAGCTTAAATCCGGTGAATATTGCGGCATATATTGAAAACCGGCACTAAATTTTGATGCATTTCTTAAATCACCGGGGAAATGATTGTTAAATGAATATCTCTTCCACGGTTGATACATATAATCCACAGTGAAAATATAATCATTTCTAATTCTCAAACTGATTCCTGCATTAATTCTTAATGGAATTTTCATTGTTACCGTACCTAATCCTAAAGTATCTAATCCAGCAGTCGATTTTGAAGTGAGAATAGTATCCGTTCGCAAATTACCGATTATATCAGTTGCAAAAGCAATTCTAAAATCTGTAATATCTTTTGATTTAAAAACATAAGAAAAATCCGGACTAATAATGCCGACTGTTGAGCCTAAACCAAAGGGGCTGTATGTTGTTTTATATTCCGCCAAATTATTATTTCCTGAATTAAAGTTGATAATTGAATTGTACTTCATAGTACCAAAATAATAATTAAACGAAGCTCCTATATTCAAGCCAAAGGGTAGTCTATACGAGGAACCGATAAACAATTTTGATAATCCCCCGCTACCCTCATAAATTACATTGTAATCAGCTACACTTTTTCTAATAAAATTTTGCTCTACTTTATAACTAATATTAGAGTATGGAATTAGTCCCACAGCAGCACCAATACCATATTGATGAGAGATCGGGAATGCAAAAGTAAAGCCGTTAAAAACACCTTTACCGTAATAAGTTTTTGAAGTATTACTCGATAAAAACAATCCACTGTAATTAAAACCAAAATCAATTCTGGTCAACATCAAATTGTTCCATCCGGCGGGGTTTATGGCATCGACAGTATTTTTACCTTCAAGAGCAACCCCAAGTTGCCCCATTCCAAGCCTTACAGCAGAAAAAGTATAATTAATATCTCCTATTCCAAATCGCGAATAACTAGAGCTATTTTGACCAAACAATGAATATTGAATAAACAGAGCAAAAATAATAATAGAATATTTTGATGATAATTTCATTTTACTTCTTTATTGTATAGACGATTTGTAATCTAGGTCTTAATGCGGCATCGCTAAAATTACTTCCTCTCAAAGCAAACAGTTCAAATCCATCTCGTTCCGAAACACCGCTTATCAGCATACCTTGGTTATTTCCACTTTCAATCCATTGATGAACAAACGGAGTAATATCCCCGTTAAAAACATTATTTGAACGAGCTAGTTGCTTAGTTGCCGAATTTATGCTATCAGGCAAAGAGCTATCTACTAAAGCCGAAACGGTAAGAGCATTATAATATGTTGAACCTGTAATTGTATTTAAAGAATCTATGGATAAAGTTAATTTAGCCGAATTTATAATTGCATTTTGAGGTATTTTCGATACATCAAACCAAAGTTTAGAATTAACAACCAGTCCTCCTTGTACAACCATATCTCCTTTTGGAACAACCGGCAAAGTTCCTTTAGAAACACTGGCATCTTGAGCAACAATAAAATTCAAAGTATCCAAGACACTATTATTCAATTTGATAACAACTTTTGCACGGGGAGTAATTCCCGATATAAAATTAACCGATTCGTATCCTAAAATTTTTTGTGTAGAGGAAACCGGTTTAATTAAAATACCATTATTCAAGGATTGATTAGTATCGGCAGTTGCTTTGATCCACTCCGAAGCAATCTGAGGATCAATATTAAAAGTAGTTAATGAATCGGTAATTAACCTGTTGGAACTAATATCTACCGGATCAATCATCATAGTATCTAAGCTATTTCCCACAACTGTATTTGACTCCCATGGACTGTTAACTTTATTTACAAGAAAATTGAATGGAGCAGTTTTATTTCCATAGTAATAATCTTTATACAATTGAACACTTGCCGATACAACAGTCACTTTATTTTTATGATAAGCCGTTACTATCGAGTCCGGTATAGTTATTAAGAATCTTATTAAAATTGAAGATTGAACATTGTCCTTTTTACCGAGTAATAAAAGTGTAGAAGATCCGAGTGGAATTTCCCTTTCAAAGGAACTAGATTTTTGTAATAAACTATCTTTAAAAGAATCTAGGGATTTTACACTGACATAATCATTACTTAATAAATTTACTCCAATAGGAGAAGGACTATCACTGCATGAAAACAGTATAATACTGAAGCCGGCCAATAATATGAACAATATTCCACTTCGAATCAATTGTTATCTCCAACAAAATTTTTATTAATAAAATTACAAACTTCTTTTAAATTTGAAGCAATAAAAGTGGGGAATTTATTTCCCTTTTTCAAGCTATTAATACTTTCCTTACCGTAACCGGTTTTGACCAGTATTGTTTTGACACCGGCATTTATTCCGCACTCAATATCTGAAACAGCATCCCCTACAAAATAAGATTCTGTAAGATTTATTTTAAAATCATCAGCAGCTTTAAAAACCAGTTCAGGTAAAGGTTTTCTGCAAGAACATTCATCTTGGCTATTGAAATCCGGGTGAGAAGGACAATAATAAAAAGCGTCGATTTGAACACCGTAATTTTTCAACAAAGCATTAATTTTGCTGTTCACCTCTTCAACATTTTCCTTTGAAATCAATCCCCTGGAAATACCCGATTGATTTGAAATTACGATTAGTTTAAAATTTAATTTATTTTTTAACTCTGCTAGAGCTTCTCCTACACCGGGGAAGAGTTTTACTTTTTCAGGATCACCCAAATAGCCCGGATCTTCATTTAGAGTTCCGTCTCTATCCAGGAATACAGCATGATTCGGCATCAATTCTTGCTTAGTACCTTTTTATATAAATCAACATATTTTTTAGCGGACGCACTCCAACTGAAATCAGATTTCATTCCGGCTTTCATTATTTTTCCCCATGTTTTTTTATCTTCAAACACTTTAAGCGCTCTCTTCAATTCTTTTAATAGAGCCGATACCTCATATTTTTTAAATGAAAACCCATTACCTTCGCCGGTAGACTCATCAAATTTGAAAACGGTATCAACAAAACCTCCTGTTTCCCGAACAACCGGTACCGTCCCATATTTTAAACTGTACATCTGATTTAAACCACAAGGTTCATACTTCGAAGGCATTAAAAATAAATCGGAACCTGCTTCAATTAAGTGCGCCAAATCATCATTAAAGCCGAGATAACAAGAAAATTTATCAGAATATTTTTGATTCATTTTTTCAAAAAATGTATGATACTTCTTATCACCGGTACCTAACAATACCACCTGCATATTTAATTTCATTAATTTGGGAAAAGCATCGGAAATAAGGTCGAAACCTTTAGAATCATATAACCTTGAAATTAAACCGACTAAGGGGATATTCGGATCATACGTAAATCCGAATTTTTCAGCCAATACTTTTTTATTTACCGCTTTAGCAGAAAGGTTTTTAATAGAATATTTCTTCGGCAAGTGCTTATCTTTCTCAGGATTCCAAACCTTTACATCAATACCGTTAACAATACCATATAAATCATCTTTTCGTTTTTCCAACACTTCTTTTAGCCCGGCTCCCAATTCATCATCCGTACGTATCTCATGAGCATAATTTTCGCTAACAGTGTTAATTGTATCGGCAAACATTAATCCCGATTTCATAAAATTCAATTTTCCGTAAATCTCTATCCCATCTTCAGAATTCAATTCCTCCGGAAGACCGGTTTTATAAAATGATGATTTTGGAAACATTCCCTGATAGGCGAGATTATGAATTGTAAACAAAGTTTTAAACTTGGAAAATTGTTCATCATTGGCATATTTGGTTTTTAGATATGCGGGAATTAAACCACATTGCCAATCATTTAGATGAATGATATCCGGTATCCATCCTAATTTTGAAATTAATTCAAAAACCGAATTTGCCATAAGTATGAAACGTTCATTATTATCTTTATAATCTTTACCGGTTTCCGGGTCGACATATAAACTTTTTCTGCTTCCAAAATATTCATCATTATCTAAAAAATAAATTTGTACCCTTATCCTTTGCCCCGGTAAGAAACAAGATCTAATAGAAAAAACAACATCTTTTTCACCTATTTTAATTTGTAAGTCTTTAAGGCGAACTACTTCATGTATTCTGAATTTTCTATCATCAACAGCTCCGTACTTAGGGACCACAATGCGAACTTCATGGCCCATTTCGGATAATTTCTGAGGTAGTGAGGCTGAAACATCAGCTAACCCTCCTGTTTTCATGAAAGGAACAACTTCGGAGGTTACGAAAAGAATCTTATACTTTTTTAATGCCATTATACAATTTTTTTAAATGAATAAGGTAATTTACGAAAATAAAAGAAATTTCTCAAAATAATATTTATACAACATCCTACGAGCTAGATAATATTTGGATGTGCAGGAAAAGATAGTATGATTACTAATTGACCCGTTAGATACATTATTCTAATAAATTATAAAAACTTATTATGATTATCTAACAATTTTTAACCAATAGCACATAGAAATATTATTTAGCCTTTCAGTAATCATTTTTTAAAGTTATATTAAATTCCAGTTATATTTAGAATTCATTAAAATATTAGCAAATCAAAAAATGAAGCAAAATAAAATAATAATATTATTATCAGTTGCCTTTTCCCTATTTTTAATCTCTTGTGCAACTTCCACGGCAACGAGATATAAAAGAGAAGAGAAAAAAGAAACCTCGCGTAATAAAACAAAAGTATTACCTCCTGAAAATTTTAATATTACACCATACCGGACTAAATTAAATATAAAAGGAAATAAGGTTGAAAAATTAAACCAACCGAATGGTATATGGTATGAATACAAAACAAAAGTTGATACGGGAAGTAATAAATTGGTTTTTGTTAGGAAAACAAAGGGTTTCCGCGTCCAGGTTTATTCTACCGATAATTTAAGTAAAGCCGATAGCGTGAAAACAATAATCTACAGTAAAACAAATCAAAAATCCGTATATATTGATTTTGATCCTCCATTTTATAAAGTAAAAATAGGGGATTTTTTAAACTATAATGATGCAAAAAATTTAAGCTTTAAATTACATCAGATTGGATATCCCCAAGCACGAGTTGTGAATGATTCCGTCAATGTATTTAAATAATTTTGTATTACATAAATGATAAGAATTCTATCAAATCCTTCACAGATAGTAACTGTTAATACTAACCGAAAAAATTATAAAAGAGGAAGCGAATTAAGTTATTTAGATGTTTTAACCGACCATTCGGTTGTAATTGAAAACGGATTAATCCAAGATATCATTCCCAACACCGCTATCCAAAAAATAAACCGTAAAGAAATAATCAACTTAAAAGGAAAAATTATTTTGCCGGGACTTATTGACTCACATACTCACGCTGCATTTGCCGGGTCACGTTCCGGTGAATTCAGACTTAGATTAAGAGGAGTTAATTATGAACAGTTAGCTAAAAAAGGCGGAGGAATCAGTACAACCGTCAATGCTGTTAGAGCTTCTTCTTTTCACGATTTACTGAACCTCGCTAAACCGAGAGTTGATTATTTCATCTCCCAAGGTATTACCACGCTCGAAATAAAGAGCGGTTACGGACTGGATTTTGATAATGAGATGAAACTATTAAAAGTGATTTCTAATTTAGATAAAATTTATCCTATTGATATTATCCCCACATTTTTAGGCGCTCATATTTTTCCGAAAGAATTCCGAAATAATCATACCGGTTATATCGATCTGATAATTAATAGATTGCTTCCGTATGTTTCAGAAAATAAACTTGCCTTATTCTGTGACGGCTTTTGTGAATCAACTGCTTTTTCTGCAGAAGAAATTAATGTAATTTTCAAAACAGCAAAAAAAAACGGATTAAAGATTAAACTTCACACCGAGCAATTTAATAATATTGGAGGAATAGATGTTGCTCTTAATAATAATGCTGTTAGTGTTGATCATCTTGAAGTGATTAAAAATTCCGATATCCAAAAATTGAAATATCATGATACGGTTTGCACGCTTTTACCCGGCGTTTCGTTCTTTCTTAATCATAAATACGCCCCTGCAAGAGCTTTAATAGATTCCGATGCGATTGTTGCGCTGGCAACGGATTTTAATCCAGGCTCATCAAATATCTCAAATTTACATTTCATTATGAGTTTAGCAGCTCTGAAAATGAATATGAATATTGAAGAAACAATTTCATCGGTAACAATAAATGCAGCAAAAGCTTTATGTATGAATGAGTCGATAGGAAGCATTGAAATAGGCAAAAAAGCCGATTTTGCCGTGTTTAATACTGAAGAATATTCCGACATTGTTTATAACATTGGAAATAATTTAAATTATATGACCATCAAAAACGGTGAAATAATATATAAACAAGCTTCATAGATATTCACTATTATAGTTCTTTTTATTTCACTTTATACTAAATTTCCTATTTTATGCTATAAGAT
>CAJXGP010000067.1 GCA_913053915.1 uncultured Ignavibacteriales bacterium
CACCTAGCGGAATTGTCAAAGCGCCGCGGGAAGATTTTTTAAAAAGGTTCTGGTCTAATTGAAGCCAGACGAAAGGTAAATTATTTGGGCTATTATTCGTATAGTAAATTTTAACCGTACCTTTAATCGTTTTATCTGTGGTATCGAGTGTTACATTAATTTTATAATCAGCCTCATTTTTCCAATATAATGGTCCCGGCGCTCCACTGCCGCTTCTATATGCCGTTCCCGGTTGGTTGAGGAAATTAGGATCAAACGTTTGGTGCGGATTATAAATACTTTTTATTTGTGCTATACTATTTCCTGCAATTAGGAAAAGAACACAAAAAAGAGTTACAAACAAAGTCTTGAATTTCATGATATCTCTCTCCATTATTTATATTATAAATAAATGTAATTATTAGTATTGAATTTTGTTGTATTTGTAAAATGTATTATCGAATGGAAAAACGGCATTAAAACTGGCATATTGAATGTGTATAAAATATGCATGTGAAATTTTGATGAATGTTTATAGTTATATTTATTATAAATTCTATAAATAATATATAAACAATCAGAGGATATGATTGTCTTTTTAATCACAAGTAACGGTTACGTCTTTTAGCGGTAACTATAAATAAATCTCTACATTCATCTACTTCCTACTTTAAATTGATATTCATTTTTTCCTGTCCCTTTTAGTTATGGATCCCAAATAATTTATGGTGCTATACTTAAATCAATCCATATTTAGAATAGAGCCTTATCAATTAAAATTATTGTTTTGTCCCAAGATTTTGTAATCTATCCTATCTTAGCATAGAGCCAAAGTTATATTAGATTAACTCCACTGCTTATTATTGTTCATCATCAAAACCGGGTCTTTTGAAATTTTTATAGGCAGGAAATTTATTTTCCGCTTCATTTAACAATTTTCCTAATAGAATTAACAATTCCTCTATTTCATCTCTGTATTTTGGTAAAAAATCAAATAGATTATTTAATGCTTTATCAGATTTTCTAATTGCGATAATTCCAATTTTAGCGCTTCCATTCATATCTTTAAGGAGGAAGTCATTAGAGTCCTCATAGGAAAAACCTTGTAATTCCCTTTCGTTAAATATTGCCCTCATTAGCTTGGCTCCAATAAAACCACAATACCAACTGAATATTTCAAAATCGCCGAATAATTTTTTGAAACTATCTATTACATTTTTGGAGTTTGATAAATTTGTTAAAGAATATTCATTGCTAATTGCTTTAATTAGAAAATAAGCTTTTTGAAAATATTTATTTGAAAGGTCTTCAACAAGAGACAATTCATGTCTCTTTTCATATTCCAATTCATCCGCTGAAAAATCTTCTTCAAAATCTTCATAACCGGATTCCTCATCATCTAATTGGTCTTCAATATCATCTTTAAAAATATCTTCAACATCAGGAAGTTTATTATCATTTAGTATCTCATAAGTCTGAATTTTAGATTCGTTGGTAAACAGTATGCAATTTGCGGTAAAACTGCATTTCTCACACCACCGGTTACAGTAATTATAAATTCCTTCAATATAATTTTTCTTTTCAAGCATAATAACCTGTAAGATTTCAAACAAAAAAAACTTTTATATATTTAACAAGCCATAGCTACAAAATCAATTTCAAGTTTTTGAGGAGAAATCATCTAATAAGTTGAAAATTATCACTCTGAACTGCCTGTCCGCCTCAGGCGGAAAGTGACAGGTCTCCTTTTTGAGCAAAATCAAAGATTCTTCGTAGCGCCGTTCGAAAGAAAGTAAAAAAACATCAAATACTCAAAATTTTTGATTCCCCGTTTTCCCACTCATTTAAGAATAAATTATTTTACGTTTGATTTTTTAATATAGGCTCACCGACAGTAATTCTTCGAGGAAATGCAGATATTTCTCAACTAAAGCACTTTTTAAAAATAAATTCAAATATAGCTTTCGTTTTTCAGCGATCAAGAAGAGAGAAGTTATCATCTTCATCAGCATTATTGAGAACCGACTGAGGTAAGGATTTTGTGGCTTTTGCCCCCAATTTTTTAATTCTCTCAGCTCTTCTAATAAGATTTCCGCTGCCTTCTTGGAGTTTTTTCATCGCGTTTGTATAGCTGTCTTTAGTTAAGTCTATTCTTGAACCGATTGCTATCAAGTCTTCAACAAACCCGACAAACTTATCATAAAGCGCGCCGCCCTGTTTAGCGATTTCAAGCGCGTATTTATTTTGATATTCTTGTTTCCAAATACTGGCAATTGTTCTTAAGGTTGCTAGTAAAGTGGAAGGTGAGACTATGACTATATTTTTTTCGAATGCTTCATTAAATAAGTTGACATCTTGTTGTACTGCCAAGCTGAAAGCAGGCTCAATCGGCAAAAACATCAATACAAAATCCAGGCTACTGATTTGATAAAGGTTTTGATAGTTTTTTGAACTTAAACCTTTAATATGATTTCTAATAGATAAGATGTGTTTCTTAATAGCCGTATCACGTTCAATTTCATTTTCTGCAGAGGTATATCTTTCATAAGCGATAAGAGACACTTTAGAATCGATTACGATTGTTTTATTCTCCGGTAATTTTATAAGCACGTCAGGTTGAAATCTTTTTCCGTCATCAGTTTTAAGACTTTCCTGTACAGCGTATTCCCTGTTTTTTGTCAAACCGGATTTTTCCAGAATACTTTCTAAAATAAATTCACCCCAATTTCCTTGAACTTTAGTTTGACCCTTAAGAGCTTGAGTAAGATTGTTTGCTTCTTTGCTCATCTGTTGATTCAGCTCGTGTAAATTTTTTATTTGTTGTACTAAGCCGGCTCTCTCTTTTGAATCATTAACGTAAACTTCTTCAACTTTCTTCTCGAAATCCTTTATTTTTTCACTTAAAGGTTTTAATATTTGATCGAGATTTTCTTTATTCTGCGCGGTAAATTTTGTGCTCTTTTCATCCAATATTTTATTAGCCAGGTTTTCAAATTCTTTGGTGAATTTTTCCTGCAATTTTTCTATATCCGATTTCTGTTCTCTCAGTTTTTCCTGCAAATTTTCATACTGCGCTTCTAATGCTGAAAACTCAGATTTAAGATTGCTTGCTTTTTCTCTTTCCTTCGACAATTCATCAGCGGTTTTTTTAAGGTTTTCCTCTAATATTTTTCTACCTTCTTCCACTGTACTTTTTCCAATATTAAGAGTATTAATTTGATTCTTCAAATTTTCGGCTTCATCTAAGGATATCCCTTTAATACTTTCATATTTGTACTTGATAATGATACCGCCGATTAAAGCACCTATTATCAACCCGCTCACTAAAATTAAAATTTCCATAAATAATTTTTACACCTTTTTTAAAAGGAAATATAATCTTTAAACTATTTACAAACATTACGCTTTTTACACAATAAAGCAATAAAATAAATTAATTTGCATTAATTTTTTTATGCAATAATGTGTATCTAAAAAGTCCACTTACGAATATTAACAAAACTAAAAACTTTCCAAAAGAAAAATACTATTTTAGATGAGATTCATTCCTTATTTCAATAGAATTAACTTTTTAGAAAAATAACCGTGAGAAGTTTTCAATACATAAATATAAACGCCGCTGGCATAATTCCGGGAATTAAAAGAAAGTGTAATTTCATGCTCCCCTTTATGTAAAAATCTTTTAATTAATGTCCCGATTTTCTCACCGATAGATGAATATAAATCCATTTCTATAAAACCATCGTCCGGTAAAGAAAAACGTATTGTTGTAACAGGATTAAAAGGGTTCGGATAATTTTGATAAAGCGTTACTTTGTCTAAAATATTTTGTTTTATCCGCTTTTGATTGATTATCTCTATAAAATTTTTAAAAAGATTTATCAAACTTGAATCTTTCAAGTTAAACCCGTAGGTATCATAATTTTTTACCGATGGATGAAGATATTGCCACACAAGAGCCGACTTTGAGCCATCTGCTTCTTGAATTACATTTAACCAGTCGGAATAAATATTAACTTTATCTTTGCTAACGGCAAACTCCCCAAGCAACCCCGGTTTATTCAAGAAGTCCGAAATCCTTAAATGATCCTTAATCCATGTTCTGCCGGCTGGGTAAGAGATATCCCATGCCCCGGAATATAAATGGAATGATGTGTAATCGATATCCTTTAATTCTGAATTCTTTGTAAAACTTGTGCCCTTGCTGCCGTCAAACAAAAATTTTTCACTGTTATAAAATAATTCTGTGTTGGAATAATTATTATTTGAAATATCGTAACCCATCTCACCTGTAGTTAACAAATGATTATTATCAATTGATTTAAAGTATGAAGACATTTCTTTGTACCAAGCCAAAATAATATTTGAGTTTTTCCCGGGATTATTTGCTTCGTTCACAAGCTCAAATGAGAATATAGCCGGGTCATTTTTATATTTTATTTTAGAATAGGTATTTGTTCGGTTTAGGATTTTAAATATATAACTCTTATACCAAGATTTTATAGAATCATTCGTAAAGAAATCATTATGATCAAAATTTTTTCCATTTGATTTCTTTAGATATTTATTAGCCCATTTAACATACTGAGGTATACCGCCATAATCCGGAAAATTATTTGTTAACGTCAATATTAATTTTATATTATACTCGTCGGCTTTTGCTACAATAAAATCAAGGGCTTTCAATCCCAACTCATTATAACTATACGGAGCATATCTTATTACGCCGGGGTTTGAACCGGAACCGGAATCATTAAATCCCCATGTTCTTATTACTTTTACACCGATGGAATCTGCGGCATTGAATACTTCATCGACTATATTTCTATCAGGATATGCGGCGGTTAAACTTTGAAGATAATATGCATTAAAACCGAAAAATTTAAACTCGGAATTTTTGAGAAAAAACTCATTTCCTTTTATGTAAACGAAATCAGACTGAGAAAATATTTCACTTACACATAAGACTAAGATAAGAATTATAAATTGAGAAATTATTTTTAATTTAGAAATCACCATTAAAATTATTTTGAATAGCTCATAAAAGGAAAACGGTTTTTTCGACACGATTCAAAATAACGTCCTTTTTGATAAGATAAACAATCTTCTTAATGTCGTTATAAAGAAATCTATCGTTTTTCAGCGGTTTAACGACCTTTCTAATTTCATCATAAACCAATGAAGTTCCTATTCCGGGTTTTAACGGTTTCAAAAATTCCAATGCTTGAGCGGCAGTAAGCAATTCAATAGCAAGCACATTTTCGAGGTTTTTCAAAATTCTATAACATTTTTGAGCTGCAATTGAACCCATTGAATTGTGATCCTCTTGATTTGCGGAAGTTGGGATAGAATCAACGCTTGCAGGATGAGCCAAAACTTTATTTTCGGAAACCAAACTGGCGGCGGTATATTGAGCAATCATTAAACCCGAATTAAGCCCGCCATTGGTTGCTAAAAATCGCGGCAAACCACTCAATGCACCGTTCACCATACGTTCGGTTCTTCTTTCCGAAACATTCGCGAGCTCGGATAAAGCGATTCCCATAAAGTCCATTGCAAGAGCCATCGACTGTCCATGGAAATTCCCTCCTTCAATATGTTCATTTGTTTCAGGAAATATTATTGGGTTATCATTAACAGAATTTATTTCAATATTCACCCTGGAGCACACATAATCCACAGCATCTCTCGATGCACCGTGAATTTGCGGTACACATCGAATTGAATAAGCATCCTGAATTTTATTATCATTCTCCAAATGCGATTTTCTTATTTCACTATTTTTTATAAGTGATAAAACATTTTTTGCAGTAGCCAATTGTCCGGGAAATGGACGTAGCTTGTGAATTCTTTCATCGAAAGCTTTATCTGTTGCCTTTAAAGCTTCATGAGAAAGGGCGGAAGATATATCTGCAATTTTAAGAAGTTTTTTTGCACGAATAGAAATATAAGAAGCAAAAGCAGTCATCATCTGAGTTCCATTAATTAGCGCCAAGCCTTCCTTCGCTTCCAAGACCACAGGTTTAAGGTTGAATTTCCTGAGCGCCGCTGCCGATGAAATTATTTTTGTATTCCCTGCATTTTCATCCATTATCTTTTTTACAATTTGTATCTTTCCCTTACCGATCATCGCCAATACCAGGTGAGCCAGTTGAACTAAATCCCCGCTTGCACCTACCGAACCTTGTGAGGGAATAACCGGTATGATGTTATTATAGATCATTTCAATTATCAATTGCAAAGTAGAATATCTTATCCCCGAATAACCTTTTGCAAGTGCATTAATACGCAGAAGCATCATAGTCTTTACAATCAGCGGAGGAAGGTTTTCCCCGCATCCGACAGCATGACTGAGAATCAAATTTTTCTGTAATTGCTTAATATCCTT
The DNA here is from genome assembly GCA_913053915.1 of uncultured Ignavibacteriales bacterium. The sequence goes on from CAJXGP010000067.1 coordinate 6,368, forward strand.
TTTAGAAATACCGACATTCGCAAATTCGCCGAAGCCGGTTGTTACTCCATAAATTGCTTCGCCGGATTTCACCCATTTTTCAACAAGATTACGTGCTTTTTTAATCTGTTTCCGTGATTCTTTCGAAATAATTAAATGTGGATTTTTATTCAGAAAATATTCTATTTCATCCAGGGTAAGAGCACTCCCGTCAATTACTAATTTTTTAACGCTCATAAATTATTTTCTTTATTTTATCTGAATTTTCTTTATTTGCTCTGTAAATTATGCTAATACTTTGATCGTGATAGTTTGTCGAAAGAACATTCGCTAGAGAATGAATTAACGCTACTTTTTTAGTTTCTGCAATTTCAAGTTCTATTTTTTCTTCCACAAAGTTCTGTTCGATCATGTTTTTCAATTTTTCCCTTAATGCAGAAATATTCATACCTTTTTCTGCAGAAATAATCACACAATTTTTATATCTGTTTCTTATAAAATCTATTTTATGTTTTCCTCTAACCAAATCAATCTTGTTAAATACTTTCAATTCGGACTTGCTGTTTGCATTTAAACCTTTCAAAGTATCTTCAACTACACGGATATGTTCTTCGTAATACGGATACGATAAATCGATTACATGCAGGATAATATCGGCATCCCGGACTTCATTAAGAGTACTTTTAAACGACGCTATGAGATGAGCGGGGAGTTTTCTAATAAAGCCTACAGTATCGCTTATCAACAATTTTTGTCCTTTTTCGAATTCCAGCGAGCGGGTGGTTGAATCCAATGTCGCAAAAAGTTTATTTTCCGCAAAAACATCGGCATGTGTAAGTAAATTAAATAATGTAGATTTTCCTGCGTTGGTATACCCTACAAGCGAGATCCTAATAAAATTATTTCTACCTTGACTTTGAGTTATCCTATGAGATTCAATTTTCTTTAATTTCTCTTTTAATACACTGATTCTTTTTCTAATGATTCGCCTGTCTGTTTCAATTTGTGATTCACCAGGTCCCTTCGTACCGATACCGCCATATTGCTTTGAGAGGTGAGTCCATGCTCTAGTTAGTCTAGGTAATATATATTCCAACTGAGCAAGTTCAACTTGAGTCTTTGCTTCTTTTGTTTTTGCACGCAAAGCAAATATATCCAAGATTAAACCGCTTCTATCGACTATTTTTTTGTTTATAAGTTTTTCCAGATTTCTTACTTGCACAGCCGAAAGATCATCATTAAAAATCACCAAATCGACATTATTTTTTTCCGTTAATTCCGCCAGCTCTTCTGCTTTCCCTTTACCGATATATAAAGCGGGATCGATAGTATTTTTTTCTTGAATTATTTTCGAAATGGTTTCTGCTCCCGCTGTCAATGCTAATTCTTCAAGTTCATCGAGGCGTTCATTTGCGAAATTTTTATCTTTATCTCTAGTGTGCAGAGAAACTAAAATTGCTTTTTCGACCGACTTTTTTGTTATTTCTATCATTCTTTAAAAAATAATCTTTTTCATATTTAATATTAAATCAAATCCGGGATAAAATACACATTTTGCAATATAAACCCCTCCAATAATATAAGAATATAAATTTAGATCAACATTTAATTATGAATTATGTTCTTTTTGATATTGAGCCCGTAAAACTTTTTTATCAATTTTTCCGATACCGGTTTTAGGTATTTGTTCAACAATAATAAATTTATCCGGTATTGCCCATTTTTCGATATTGCCTGTTTTAACATGTGCCATCAGTTTTTCGGAACATTGATCAACTATTATTTTATCTTTCCATTCCGGTTTTGGAACGATATAAGCAACCGGTCTTTCACCCCATTTCTCATCGGGAACTCCGATAACTGCAACATCGGCAACTTCTTCA
>CAJXGP010000068.1 GCA_913053915.1 uncultured Ignavibacteriales bacterium
GTTTAATAACAGTTATTTATTCTTGCATTATATTCAAGTTATTCTATTCCACCCCTTAGTAAAAAACTTTTAATTCTATAATTTTTATGTAATATTTTTCCTGTTTGATTTATGGAGAATTCCGAAACAACCCTTCCTTTTTCCGGGGAGTTTCAGTCAAGGGAATTATTTTATCATCAAATTATTTTAAATACAAAATTATTATTATTATTTTATTCGTTGAATAATAAAAATCATTTCATGAAATATTTATATAATCCACCGTTTATAATAAAAAAAATATTCCGTAATTTTCAATGGGAAACCGGTAACGATAAAATTGTACTTACGTTTGATGACGGACCTAATCCTGAAACTACCGAAAGAATATTAGCGGAGCTTAACGCTTTAAGAATAAAAGTAATATTTTTTTGTGTCGGGAATAATGTAAAAAAGTATCCATCATTAACGGAAATAATACTTGAGGAGGGACACACAATAGGTAATCATACTTTTAATCATTTAATATTAACGCATTTGGACAAAGCCGTTGCAAATGTGGAAATTGATGCTTTTAATAATTTAATGTTTTCGATGTATGATTACAGAGTCAAATATTTTCGTCCACCTCACGGTAAATTCGGAATTGATACAAGGAAAATATTGAATAAAAGAAATCTTACGGGAATAATGTGGTCTTTAATTACATTTGATTACAAAAATGATTTAAATCTTGTTAAATTTGCAGTTAAAAAATATTTAAAAAAGAATTCTATAATTGTTTTACACGACGGTATAAAATCTAAGGATATTATTATCGATTCAATTAATTTTATAGTTGAAGAAGCCTCAAATAAAGGATATAAATTCGGAGAACCTGCTGAATGTTTGAAATAATGTTCTTAATTGTATTAAGCGGTTATTTTATACAATCGGTGCTTTTTATAATAGGAGTGAGCAAGAAGTTTCCCACTTTGGACAAAGAAGAGTTACCTTCCGCTACGGTTATTGTTGCAGCCAGGAATGAAGAAAAAAATATTTTAAGATGTTTAAAGTCACTCAATAAACTCGAATACCCCGGAGGAAAACTGGAAATAATTTTAGTTGATGATAAGTCAACCGATTCAACAGGTAAAATCATTGATGATTTTATAAAAGGGAGAAAAATATTTACAAAAATTATTACAAAAAGAGAAGTGGGACACTTAAAAGGGAAAACTAATGCTATTGCTAATGCTATTGATATTGCCAAAGGTGATATAATTTTGACAACCGATGCAGATTGTGAAGTTAATCCAAAATGGGCTATAACAACTGCAGCTTACTATAAAGAGGGCATTGGTGCTGTAAACGGCTTTACTACTCAAACAGCGTATAACGGTTTCAGCGGTCTGCAAGCATTGGATTTTATTTATCTTCTGATAGTTGCTTCCGGAACCGGCAATCTCGGTATTCCCATTAGTTGTATTGGTAATAATATGTCGTATCGTAAAAAAGCATACCGGGAAATTGGCGGTTATGAAGGATTGCCGTTTAGCGTTACGGAGGATTCAAACTTGTTACATGCAATCAATAAGTCGGATAAATACAAGATTATTTATCCTTTAAATGAAGATGCATTAATAACTTCTTTGCCGTGTGATTCTTTTAAGAGTTTATTCAGACAAAAAAAACGTTGGGCTATTGGAGGATTGAACGTACCGTTTATTGGTTTTGTTATAATGGCATGGGGGTTCTTTACCAGTTTAGGTATGTTGCTGACCTTTGTCTTTTTCTCGCATGCATGGTTATATTTGGCAACCTTTAAATTAGCTGTCGATTTTTTTATGCTTTATCCTGTTCATAAAAAATTAGGTATTCAAAAAAAAAATGAAATATTTCCTGCACTTCGAAATTTATTATACACTTTATGTAATTATGCTACCTTTTATAGTGGCGTTTAGCCGTAAAGTAATTTGGAAAGGCAGAGAATACTAATGCTTCTTTTGTGCAATTATTATGTTACTTACAGGTGTAATGCTTTTTGTGAATTTTGCCACTTCGGTAATCATGGTAAATTTAACTCAACACAGTTCGCCAAACTTGAAGATTTTAAATCTAATATAGAACAATTAGCACAACTTGGAGTTAAGTTTATCGACCTGACTGGTGGTGAGCCGTTGATGCATAAAGAAATTCACTTGATGGCAAAATTTGCCGGAGATTTTAATATGCAAACCAGTATAACCTCGAACGGACTGCTTTATCCTAAATTTGCAGAAAAACTTGCAGGTAAAATAAATCTTCTGCATTTTTCACTGGATTCTCCCGAAGAGGAAGAACATAATAGAATAAGAAAAGTTAATTGTTACAATCAAGTGCTTAAAAGTATTGAAATCGCTAAATCACTGGGTGAGTTTCCGGATATTCTCTTCACCGTTACTAACGAAACCTATAAGAAATTACCCCGGATACACGAAATGGCTCAAAAGTACGGATTGGTATTAATTGTAAATCCTGTATTTTCGTACTTCGGAAATCCGGGTTTGTCGATTGAAGCGCTGGATTATCTTGATGAATATGTAAGCGGTAAAATTGATATATATATGAATAAAGGTTTTATAAAATTGAGGAGAAACGGTGGCAATAATATTGAAAATCCCAGTTGCAAGGCTGCCTCACGTGTTGTAGTTATATCACCATATAATGAAATAATTTTACCATGCTATCATTTCGGAAATAAAAAGATATTAATTGATAGATCGATAAAAGAAATCCGAAAATCCGAAGATATGAAATATTTTAAAATGATGGAGGGTAAATTCAATTTTTGTCAGGGATGCACCGTTAATTGTTATTTTGAGCCTTCATTTGCTTTCCCAACTAATTATTATGCGATTACCAGTTTAACATCTAAATTTAAATACGGTTATAATAAATTGCTTAAGCAGAAAATAAAAAAGAAATTATTGACTAAAACGGAAATACGGTAATGCGGATATATTCAGCGGTTTTAATTTTTTTTATCGGTTCAATCCTTGGGCTGGCACAGTCAAAAACGATATGGTTCCCTTCAAAATTAAATATTCGTCCTTTTACCGCGAATTTATTGGAAGCTCGAAACGGAGCATCCTATTTGTTTGGTGAGAATAAAATTAGATTGGATATTGGTTCATCGAAAGATATTTTACAGATTAGAAGAAGAAATACCGTCCTTTCATTCGGTGCCGATATGTTTACTTTTACCCGTTTAAGAAGTGAGAAAAATTTCAGGTTTCCTGTTGAAACAATTGATTTCTTCTTTGGTATAAATGCCGGTTATAAAGTAAAAAGGTCTTCCGGAGCTTACGGCTTCAGATTAAGATTCAGTCATATAAGTGCACATCTTGTTGACGGCAGATATTTACAGAAGCAAAATAGTTGGGTTGATAATTATACTCCTTTCTCCTATAGCCGGGAATTTATTGAGTTGTTTCCCTTTTATCAGATGAATAGTCTCAGGCTCTATCTTGGGCTTACATACTTGATTCATGTCATACCGGATGGCTTTGGACATGGGATTTATCAAACAGGATTTGATTATTATTTCCCAAATCTGTTTGCAAAAAAAGTAAATTTTTTTATAGCGGATGATTTCAAAATTAATAATTTTAACGAAGGTTATTTTGGGAATAATATTGCAAAAGTTGGAATGAAATTCGGTGATTACAATATTGCGGGTTTCAGCATTTTTTTTTCATATTATTCGGGGAAGAGCGTTCACGGCGAACTGTATAGTATAAGTGAACATTATTTTACAATAGGTTTTAACGTAGGTATTTGATATGGCTGAGTTCGAAAATGAGGTCTATAGTATAAGTTCGGAAGAAGTGAATGTTCAGAAAGATAAAAAAAATTACTTTCTTCATATAGGATTATTTATACTTACTTTTTTCACTACAACTATTGCAGGCGCGGAATGGATAAGCGGTAGAACAGGTCCTTATGAAATTTCATTTTTGTTAAAAGGACTTCCATACTCTTTATCAATAATGTTTATTATTTCATCTCATGAATTTGGTCATTATTTTGCCGCTTTATTTCATAAAGTAAAATCTACATTGCCTTTTTATATCCCATTTCCGGCTATTCCAATGTTTCTGAATTTTGGGACCATGGGGGCAGTTATTAAAGTAAAATCACCTATCCATAGCAAGAAGGCGATGTTTGATATCGGAGTAGCAGGTCCTTTAGCCGGATTTGTCGCTTCTCTGATTGTACTTATTTACGGATTTACTCATGTACCGGGAATTAATTATCTATTGACAACTCATCCCGGTTATTTTTCTTCCGACTTTGCCAAACAGGGCATCGAATTAACTTTCGGTAACACATTATTGTTTTCTTTTTTCAAATTAATCTTTATTCATACCGGCCAATTTTTTCCGCCGATGTCGGAGATTTATCATTATCCTTATTTGTGTGTCGGATGGTTCGGGCTTTTTATAACGGCAATGAATATGATTCCGGTCGGACAGTTAGACGGGGGACATATAGCTTATACGATGTTCGGCGATAAAAATCATTATAAAATGGCTGTTATTTCTATTGCCGTTTTGATGTTACTCGGATTATCAGGTGTTATTGAATCATTTCTGGAAATTAACCTGAGTATCGGATGGGTCGGTTGGATTCTTTGGGCGTTACTTTTGTTTTTTATTATTAAATTAAGACACCCAATGGTACCGGATATTACAGAATTAGATGCAAAAAGAAAATTTTTAGGTTATCTTACTTTTTTTATTTTGATTATTTCATTTTCACCTTCACCTTTTGTTTTAACAATAGGGCATTAAGAAAGGGAAGATTACTTTTTACCTTGAGTTAATTTATTATAAAATCAAAATTTATGACAATGGAAAAAAAAATAGTTTTTGCTTTTCTCACTCTCTTTCTTTGGGGATGCGGAAAAAATTATAATAATGTGGTAAACGATGTAACTCCTACCTATAGGGTTGTTTCAATTTCTCCGATTGCTCCTTTTAGGTATTTGCCTTCCGATTCATTAGTTTCAATGGAAATTACAATCCAAAATTACCGGAATGTTAAATCGGTTTCTTTGTTGATTCTGAATCCGGCGGGAAACTATATAAATTCTATAGCTTTTCAAATGCAGAAAGGAAATGTTAATTCTATTGGCGGGCAGTCTTTCAGTGCAAAATATCCTATGAGTCGTTATTATCCCAGCGGTCAATATAGTGTGATGTATTTTGTAACCGATGTAAATAACTCTACCGACAAAGTAGGATTTCAAAAATTTGATTATGATAATGCCAGCAAAAATATTGCACCTGTAATATCAAATTTGGTGGCTCCCGATACATTGGCAGCCGGCAATACTTTACATGTAATTTTCATATCTGTTTTTGTTCATGACGATAATGGTTTAAAAGACATAAAAAGAGTGTTTTTTAATTCCTTTATTCCTCCCGACGGTCACCCGTCATCCAGTAATCCGTTTATAATGTATGATAATGGAACCAATGGAGATATTACAGCGGGAGACGGGACATATTCATTAAAAATTCAATTACCTCCGAATGTTCCGAAAGGGAAATACAGATGGGAATTCTTGGCTCAAGATTGGTCGGGAGCATACAGCAATAAAATTATTCACTTTGTAGTTGTAAAATAATGAGAAAATTATTTTAACGATTTTTCACCTGCAGGTAACGATATCAGCGATATGATAGTGTTGGGTGATACAATTTGGGTCGGGTCCGGCAGAGGGCTGAGTTTATCGACTGATAATGGAAACAGTTGGAAGAATTTTTATGGTGATCAAACTTTTGGTTCCGAGAATATTTCAGCTATTGCTGATGATCATGGAACTATTTGGGTTGCTACCGCTCATTCGGTTGATATAAACGGACAATCTCTTCCTGAGGGAAGTGGTTTACATTATACTACCGATAATGGTTTGACATGGACTTCAATTCCGCAACCGGTAGATGCTCAATCTGATACTATTGTAACTTATGGGATTAATCATTTACGTGCTTTACCTGTTACCGTAGCCGTACAAAATTTGATTTACGATATTGCTTTTACACCCGGTACGGTTTGGATTGCTACATTTGCAGGAGGACTTCGGAAAAGTAACAATATGGGAAAATCATGGCAAAGAGTGGTACTTCCTCCCGATTATTTGAATTCCGTAAAACCATCCGATACTTTGAATTTTTGCATGCAACCTGTTTCCGGAAAGTTTTGCAATGAAAATAATCTGAATTATAGAGTTTTTTCGGTAATCTCGACAAATGATTCCACTTTGTATGTCGGTACCGCTGATGGAATAAATAAATCAACCGATGATGGTATAAGCTGGGTAAAGTTTACTCATACTAATCAGGATAGTTCAATAAGCGGGAATTTTATAGTTGCATTAGCGTATAATAATTCTACTAACACTGTATGGAGTGCAAGCTGGCAAGCCGAAGGTTCTACAGAGTTTAATGCAGCTAGTTTTTCATCTAATGGCGGCAAAACTTGGAATATTATTCTGAACGATGAGAAAGTGCATAATTTTGCATTTAAAGGTAACCAAGTAATCGCTTTGTCCGACGAAGGCGCATTCGGAACGAATGACGGAGGAAATAGCTGGATTAATACCACATCCATAGTTGACGGCAGAACCGGTCTTGCTTTAGCAACAAATGTATTTTATTCCGGTGGAACTGATAATAACACAATCTGGCTTGGGTCTGATGATGGATTAGTAAAATTTAACGAAAAAGGTGCAATGTGGTTCGGAGACTGGCAGATTTATTTTGCTTCCAAAACATTATCTTCAATCGGCAGTAGCTATGCATATCCAAATCCTTTTTCCCCGAAAACCGAAGTATTAAAAATTAAATATAGTACAGATGGAAAGTCGGAACCGGTAACTATTCGTATTTTCAATTTTGGGATGCAATACGTGAGAACAATTATTCAAAATGCTCAGCGTGGTAATCCGACAAATGTTGTTGATAATTCAAACGGAGTAATTGATTACTGGAATGGTAAAGATGATGAAGGGAATATTGTTCCCAACGGCGTATATTTTTATAGAATAGATGTCGGCTCTAACAAACCGATTTTTGGAAAAATCTTGGTATTACAATAAGAGGAAATATTGAAACGGAATTTAATCCTGTCTTTAATGATATTTAGTACGGTTATTTTAGCTCAACCGAAATTTAGTAAAATGAGCGTAATGCCGGGTGCATTTAGCCGTATGGGATTTGGTGCCCGGGGTATGGGAATGGGAAACGCTATGTCTGCCGTAATTGAAGGAAATTTAGTTTCGTATTATAACCCTGCCGTAATTGTTTTTCAAAAAAATAATTCTTTTCAGGTCGCAAGCCCGCGGAACTGCTGACAAAAAAAGTGATGTTGATTTGCTAATTATTGCAGACATTAAGCACGGAAAGTTTAAGATGATGAATAATTTTAGAGAGGCTCTACTTTCAATTGATTATGCTTTTGACGTAATTGTTGTTTCGGAGGATGAATACAACCGTGATAAAAAATATCCGGGAACAATTTCACGGTACGCTTCTATTGAAGGCGAGTTAATTTATGAATGTTGATTTTGAAGAGCATAAAATCCAACTCCAAAAATGGATTGAAATCACTGAAGAGGATTTAAGACTTGTTGCATTTGCGTTTAAAATGGAATCTAATATTCCTTTCCGGTTGATTTGCTATCATAGCCAACAATGTGTAGAAAAATATCTAAAAGCTCTGTTGGTTAGTGAATTAATAGATTTTCCCTATACACATAGCATTGAAGTTCTTGTTAAACTATCTCCTATGCAATACGACTTATCAACTAAATTAAGCAAAATGTTTAATCTTTCTAATTACGCTATAGCGAGAAGATATCCAGGTGATTATGAAAAAATATTAAGAAAGGATGCTATTGTAGCTGTTGATAGTGCACGTAAAGCCAAATCAATTATTGAAATAATATTGCGTAACAATAATTATTTAAATATTTCATAATTTATTTTTCTAACAACATTCAATCTTAGTTTTGAAATCATTTTATTTTTATCAATAACTTTTGGGAAATAATTATAATAATTTAATTGCCCGTTAACTTTTAAAAACAAATTGCAGAAACAATAAGATTTTCCAATTTTAAGTTACTGCAGTAAACTATAGGTTATTTATGAGATTTACACTAA
>CAJXGP010000069.1 GCA_913053915.1 uncultured Ignavibacteriales bacterium
TACTTTTCACCTGTCTCGGAATCACCATAAGATCATATACGGCATCATTATACACCAACAGTTTATGATTCCGGTCGTAGATGCGTCCGCGGGCAGGATATTCAATCACCCGGCGCAGGGCGATGTCGCGTGCAGAAAGCCGGTACTGATTGGTATAAACCTGCAGATAAAAAAGACGCACAAGGAAAACTACGGCCACAAGAACAAAACCGGCCGCTATTATGTATTCCCTTGTTGAATAATCTTTTCGATACATGAAATAAAGTGAGAAATATTTATGAGATCCCACAACAAAAGTAGAGAAATTAAAGGCATAATTTCATCGTAAATAAAAATATTATAAAAATAGGAGGACAAAAATGAAGTCAATTATGAAACTGTTTATAGCAATACCGATAATCGCAATGATTGTTTTCGGTATGAATACCTATGCATCTGAAGATGGAAGCATGACTACATTAACCGGATATGTTTACTCCAAGACTATAATCAATGGTGTACATACGGTTATTGCAAATGCAAAAGTTTCTTTATCTAGTTATACTGAATCGGGAAATTCAATTAACTATCATGCAATTACCGATACCACCGGTAAATTTAAAATCGATAGTGTTATACAAGGTGAATATTCACTCCATATCAATGCCCAAGGTTATTCCAACTTCATCATCCGTGAGTTTGAAGTAGAGCTAAACCATGGGATGAATTCACTCAAGTTTTTCTTACGCGACACCTCTCAAATGAAAGGCGGTATAGTTAGCGGGAAAGTTGATTTTGAAAATTCAAATAATGCTATAATGAATTCTATAATAGAATTTATAAGTGCCGATACTTCACGGAAAAATTTCTTCACTACAACTGATATGGAAGGACGGTTTAGAACAAAAGTTTCTGTAGGCAAGTATTATGTTATGGTATCTATTGCATCAAAAGATAGTTTATCATTTTATCAGGAATACTATAAAAATGCACACTCTATTGCCGATGCTAAAGTTATTACAGTAACTGACGGTGAATCGGTATCCGATATAGAATTCGAAATACCTGAACAAATTTATTTGCCCAAACATAAAATCACTTTTAGTGGGACAGTTAATTCAACTTTAAATACATCATTAACAAATGCACGCGTTAATATTTGGACGGCAAACGAAGGCGAAGATGAGCATGGCGGAAGATTCATTGCATCTACTAGAACAGATGCTTCGGGGAAATTTACGGTTACTCTCGATAGTTTACCACAATCTTTGAACGCATTTACCGTTTCTGCATCAAAAGCCGGTTATAAAATTCAATTCTATAATGGAAAAAATTCTTTGTATAAAGCAAATACATTGTTATCATTTGCCGATACAACTTTTAGCGGTCTAAATTTTACACTCACTCCGGTAGATACCGTCAGCAATATTTATAGTATCAGCGGTAATATTGTAGATACTGCAAATGTTGGTATAGCAAACGCATTCGTGATAGTAAAAGATTCATTATCGGGAAATACGCATGTAGCGGTTTCCGGTTTCAATGGAAATTTCCAAATTAAAGCCTTAAAAACAGGCGTTTATTATTTAATGGTTTCTGCAACCGGTTATAAATCTGTATTTTATTCAAATACTGATGAGTGGGAAAATGCTACTGCCATTCATGTTACATCTTCTTCTATAACCGGAATAAAGATAACGCTCGGAAAATCGGATAATAATGTAGTTGGCGGTCATCTTGTAGGAGAGGTTCATTCTGAAAACGGAGCGGTATTATCAGGTGTTTTAATTTCTGTTAAAAATTCTTCAAATGTCACTATCCGAACAACTGTAACCGGAAATGACGGGTCTTATTCGATTTCGGGTGTTGTACAAGGAAATTATACACTTACTGCAAGCGCTTTATTGGTAGGGACAAAACAAAAAAAGACCAGCTACTCTCCTTCCAACGGAAGCACACAGGTTAATAATTTCATTCTTCCAGCTAAAGTTACCGCTGTGGAATTATCTAATAATAATTCTATTCCTTCAAAATATATACTGGAGAATAATTATCCTAACCCTTTCAATCCCAGTACGGTTATAAAATTTTCTCTGCCTATAGCAGCGCATGTAACATTAACTATTTATAACATACTCGGTCAAAAGGTTGCAGAACTCATAAACAATCAATTATCTGCAGGAGATCATACATATATCTTTAATGCAATTAATTTGTCATCTGGGGTTTACCTGTATAGATTAGAAGCAAATAATTTTGTTGCAACTAAAAAAATGATATTGGAAAAATAATCCTCTTTCATAAATGCTAAACGGTACGCAAAGTACCTTCACCCAAGGGACCTCGAGGGTAATAATAAAGCCTCCGGGGTTCTTTTTTATCTATTTGCCTGTTAGAATTTATTCAGGCAGTAACAAAAGATCAAAAACGTTCAGCTCTCTAACGCAACTTAGTTTTTTTATCATTCCGAGCGTTCAAAAGATGTAAGAATCTTTTTGTTTTTGGGGCAAAATTGAGAATCAGAAAACAAAGTTTTCCCTTCTCATCCTTCAGAATAGCTATCTTGTGTTGTAAGGTTAATAAACTCCGGTGAATTTCCTTTACTCGAAATTTTTCATGTTAGTTTACTTTTATTAAAAAAGTGTAAAGTTTATTATTTTGAGAAGTATAATTATTAATTTTTTGATTTACTGATTTTCGTAATATATGAAAAGAATCCTAGTAGTGCGCACCGATAGAGTTGGTGATGTTGTAATGATAACAGGCTTATTAAGAGAGTTGAGAAAACAATTTCCTTCATCATATATAGGAACTTTAACTCAACCGAACACCGCTCAAATATTATTGCACAATCCAAATATAGATATAGTTTTAACCGATGATTTGAAAAAAGGATCATTTATCAAAATAGTGAAGGAAATACGTAAACATAAATTTACTTATGGTTTATTGATTATGCCTACGGAGAGAGCCTCGTATCAGATGTTTATAGCAGGAATAAAGTACCGAATTGGCGTCGGTCATAAACTATACGAGGTAATTACTTTTATGAAAAGTGTATCACGAAATAATTATAAGCCTCTTCGGCATGAGGCCGATTACGATATGGACTTGGCTAGAAAAATTGGTGTGGTAACTAATAATATTCAACCGGAAATATTTGTAACTAAAGAAGAAAGAACAGAATCGATTCAATTTTTGGGAAATTACGGGATAACGGAAAATGACTTTAAAATAATTGTTCATACAGGTTCCGGGGGTTCGGCTCCAAATTGGAGTGAAAACAAATATTTTTTATTGATTAAAGCAATTTTGGAAAATTTTGATAAATATAATATAAAAATTATTCTAACCGCTATTGAAACAAGTCATGATTTTTTAAAAAAAATACATGCGTTGGAACCAAAAAAGGTCATTAATCTTTCTGATCAACTCGGTAATTTAAGAGAATTAATTAAAGTAATTTCTTGGTCGGATATTTTCATTTGTTCTTCAACAGGGCCCGCTCATATAGCAGATGCTTTGAATATTAAAGCCATAACCCTTCATTGTAATAGAGCAATGAATTGCGCTACACATTGGGGAGTATTGAATAAAAGGTCTGTAAATCTGCAAATAACGGATGAATATTGCAGAAATCATTGTAGTGCGGATCAAAACGAATGCGCTTTTGAAAATGGGATAAGCGTTGATCAGGTAATCAAAAACGTTAAATATTTAATTAAAATGAAGTAATTAAAAGAATTTTTCCGGATGAAATATAATCATGAATTTTAAAGAGATTAAAATACCCCGGTGTAAGAAATTTTCCGGCTACAAACCTTGTCTATCATTTAAAAATTGTTTGGTGAATGGATGTCAGGATGAAAATAATGAAACAAAGATCGGCGTTAAGATACTTATTATTTCTCTAGATGCATTGGGCAACGTTCTTGACAACACGGCTATTTTACCTGCGGTTAAAAGGAAATATCCCGTGAGCACAGTCTATTGGCTAACGATGCCTAATGCTGAAAAAATTTTATTTAACAACAAGTATATTGACAAAATTTACGCCTGGACCGACGAACAAAGAATGATATTAAGAAACATCGAATTTGATTATTTAATGAATGCAGATAAATCTGTGTATGCTTGTGCTTTTGCAAATGAGATTAATGCAAAACAAAAATTGGGCTTTCTTTTAAATAATGACGGTAAAATAATTCCGGCAAATGACAAGGCAATGTATAACTATTTAATGGGTAATGACGATGAATTAAAGTTTAGGAGGAATCAGAAAACCGGAATTGAGATAATTCATGAAACTTTTGAATTAGATTATAGAAAAGATGAATATACTCTTGAATTAACTACTGATGAAAAGGAGTTTATAGCCGGTTATAAAAATGAAATAAATTATAATCCTATGAAAACTTATGTGGGTTTTAACACCGGCTGTTCAAATTTATTCCCAAATAAGAAAATGACAATCGAACAGCATATAAATCTAATCGGTAAATTTATTAAAGACGAAAATCTTATTGTGGTGTTATTAGGTGGAAAGGAAGATACCGTCAGAAACAATGTTATTTTTAATTCTTTTAGTCTTGAAGAAAAACGGAAAATAATTAATACACCCACTACAATGGGCTTGCGAAAAGGTGCATGCTTCACGGATATATGCGATATGGTTATTACCGGCGATTCTTTTGGGATGCATCTGGCAATAGGTTTGAAAAAATATGTTATTGCTTGGTTCGGTTTATCTTGTGCCGCTGAAATCGAATTATACGGACGCGGTGAAAAATTGACCCCGGACGGGCTTCAATGTTCGCCTTGCTGGAAACAAACTTGCCCGTACAATTTGGAATGTATTTCAATGATAGATTTGAAAAAAATTATACGGTTGGTTAAGGATTATTCAATACATAAAAATATTTCTCCGGAGTTAACAAACAAAAAAACATTTTAATCTTAAAAATTTGTCTTTAGGAAAGATACCTTCTTAGAGAAGATTTATAAATAATTATTAACAATAGACTGAAAAAAATATGCAATATAAAATTCCGATTTATAAACCGTCACTCGATGGAAACGAAAAGAAATATGTAAATGAATGTCTCGATTCAACTTGGATTTCGTCGCGAGGAGATTTCATTCCAAAATTTGAAGATGCTTTTAAAAATTTTATAGGTGTTGATCATGCCAATACGGTTAGTAACGGTAGTGTCGCTCTGCATCTTGCATTAGTTACGTTGGGTATTGGATTAGGTGACGAGGTAATTGTACCTTCTTTTACTTACATAGCTTCGGTAAGTGCAATTTCAATTACCGGAGCAACGCCCGTTTTTGTCGATTCCTTGGAAGATACTTGGCAGATAGACCCGGAAGATGTAAAAAGAAAACTAACCTCTAAAACAAAAGCTATCATGGCGGTACATCTTTACGGTCATCCATGTAATATGGATGAGTTAACAAAAATTACTAAAGAAAATAATTTATTTCTTATTGAAGATTGCGCAGAAGCATTCGGTTCAAAATTCAAAAATCAATATGTGGGAACTTTTGGCGATCTTTCCACATTCAGCTTTTATGGAAATAAAACTATTACAACCGGCGAAGGCGGAATGATTGTAACAAACGATGAAACTCTCCATGATAGGGCATATCATTTAAAGATGCACGGACTCGCTAAATATAGAGAATATTGGCATGATGTAATAGGTTTCAATTATAGAATGACTAATATATGTGCCGCCATCGGACTTGCGCAATTGGAAAAAGCAAATGAAAAGATATCGAAGAAGAGACAATTGGCTAAATGGTACGATGATGCATTATCAAATCTCCCGGTAAAATCAAATCAAGAACATCCGGATGTTTTCCATACTTATTGGATGTATTCAATCCTTGTAGAATCACCCAAATTACGGGATAAATTAAGAACTCATTTGAAGAATGAAGGGATAGAAACAAGACCGACTTTTTTCCCCGTTCATACTATGCCTATGTTCTCTCATAATTATCAGAAACTACGGACAGCCGAAAAACTCGGCTGGCATGGTATAAGTTTACCGAGTTACCCGGATTTAACGCAAACCGACATACAAGAGATAGGCAATATTATAGAAAAATTTTTTACGATACTTGAATCAGAAAAGGTTACGTAAAAATTAAGAAAAAAAAACGGCATCAAGCATGTATTGATGCCGTTAGGGAGAAGTTGTATGTCAAGTTTAATTATCTTCTAATTATGTGTCCGCGGTTTCTATCATTTCGATTTCCTTTGCTGTCCCGTTTCATCCTCGGAGGATTGTTTCTAAAGTTTTTTCTTCCTTCCCTATTTCGTTGAAACTCATTTTGCCTGCTGTGTATTTGTTTCCTTTCATTTGGTACGGTTTTTTCAATTCTTTTATTATTCCTTCCGATGTCGGGTCTATTATTCCGCTGTGGATAAAATTCCCTGTTAAAACCGCTTCTATTCGATTTCGCTGAATTATTTCCGATTCTATTAAAGTCTCTTTGTGCACGATCATTTCGAGGTCTATCATTACGTAAGATGCCGGGAATAGATCTGCCTGCATTTCTTCCGGAATTTATTTTTAATCCGGACACATCCATCGTAGATCTCCTTTTTCCTCTTCTAACGACAATATTTGTACGTTCGCTTCTTACAATTTGTTTTCGTGATGGAATAAAAGCTCTTGCTACATTGATACTTCTGTTACCGTTTCTGTTTCTTAAAAATCTTCGAGTATTATGGACTCTTTCAATTTTTCTTTCAATAATTCTCCGACCGCTTTTTTGACTTATGTAATCAATATTAACTCCTCTATTTATTATTCTACCGTTAAAATAGCCGTAATTTGTTCTATAATGAGTTCTGAAGAAGATTCGATACTTAATTTTTAAAGGTTCATAATAATTATATACATGAGGATTGTAGAAATATCTATATCTGACAAAACTCCAATAACGATATGGAGTAAAGAAATTTATACTAAAATAAATTCCGACGTTGGGAGAAAATCTTGCATAAGGCGGAAGAGGCGCCCATCCTATATAATTATTATCATACCTCCATTGCACCCAAGCAGGCGCCCAATTATAATCGGGGGTCCATATCCACCCGTAATAGTCATCATAATACCATCTTCCATAATGAAATACTATATATCCAAAAGGTTCGTATGAATTCCAGTACCAGCCGTCCGCGGTCCATATCCATTGCCCTACCGTATAGGGGATCCATCCCGCTCTTACATTATATGGACGCCAAACAGTAAGACCGCCGTTTATTTCAATCCAAGTTCCATAAGGAGCTAAAGCAGAATAAAAAACTCCGAACTCTGCTCTCTGATATGGCTGTGCCTTAATTTCAGAATTATTGGAAAGTACAAACGCTAATAAAATTATTATAAAAAAAAGTTTTTTCATGATACGCCTCATTGAGTTTTCTCAATATATGATACAAGCATTATGCCACTATATAAAGATTAAATCTAATAAAATTTTAATATAAACCGTATTAAGTGTATAAAATTATATACATGCATAATTTAATATAGTACAAAAACACAAGTTTCGGCTTTTTTGACAACGCGCAAATCCAATTGCAAAAATGAGTAAGAAATTGAGTTCGGATTAAAGCCGATTAAAGTAAAAAATAGAGAACAGTTTCCGGTTCTGTTTATGGAACGTTAATAAATTACCGGGCAATTTTTCTAGACTTCCACTCATAATTTCCCAAAGCACCTGAAATGCCGGCTATTATGATGTAAGGCACATGTAATAATTCGGCTATCCAAAATTTTGAAAGAATTTTCTTAGAAAAAAGAATTTTTACACCTTTTCGAAGAATCAAATATTCTAAGATTATTTTAATCAATAAACTTATAATGAACGTTAAATAAAAAATGTTATTGATAAATACGGCTAAAAATAATTGTAGTAATAATCCGGCATAAAACGAGAAAATTAAGATTAATTTCAAGATTAAAAATTTATCGGCATAAAACAATCCTTTACTAGCCCACCTTTTCCTTTGCTGATAAAATTGACGCAGGGATTTATTAGGACTAGTTTTAACAATAGCCTCTTTATTAATGCAAAATTTAATCTGATAATCAGTCTCTTTGCTTATTTTTTGCATAAGAAGTTCATCATCGCCGGATGATAGGTTAACTTGGTCGTCAA
>CAJXGP010000070.1 GCA_913053915.1 uncultured Ignavibacteriales bacterium
GCTGGTGTATATATTTCAAAAGATAAAGACATACATCAAACTCAAATTCTATATAAAAACAAAAAATATTTTATTGACGCGAAAAAAGCGTATGAAAAAATAGCGGCTGAAAGTCCGTTTATGCCGGATTCATATTTAAGCCAAGGGCGCATGTATTATTTCGCCGGAGAATATAAAAAATTTTTGGATGTTTACAAAACAGCCCTTTCGGTTTTACCGGACTTAAGCGCGCCGGGGCTAAACAGAGATCATAGAGATGATATTAATAATTTTATTATAGAGGTTTACGGCAATATGATTCAGAGTTATAAAAAATTAAACGATATTAACTCCCAATTGGTTTATTATAAAAAAATAATCGGCATAAATCCTTATAGATTGGTTGTTTACAGAAAAATAGCGGATATTTATTTCCGGAAAGGAGACTTAAATAAAGCGATTTGGTATAATAAGAGGGGATATATGCTGAATCCGCGCGATTACACTTGGCCGTTTTCCATCGCTTTATTGTATAAAGAGCGGGGTAACACGAATAAAGCGTTGGAATACGCGCGAAAAGCCCTAAATCTGGCGCCGGATAACGGGAAAATTAAGGAATTTATAAAAACAATAAATGTTTCCGGCGAAAATTCCATTACGGGCGGCAAGAATTAAAAACAGCAACGATTGTCTTGACTTCATTTTTGGATGTGATATAATCATTTCAGAATATTATTAAAAACAATAAGAAAATGAAATACATTGAATTAATTAAAAAATTAAAAGATCCTATTTTTTCATTGCAAGACTTGAAATTAACGGGGTTGAATATTTATCCTTATCAGTTGTCTGAATGGTCAAAAAAAGGATATATAATTAAATTAAAAAATGGCGTATACGCTTTAGCGGAGAAAAAAGAGCTATTAAAAAGCGAGTATATAGCTTTTAATTTATACCAGCCGAGTTATGTGAGTTTGGAGTGGGCGCTGGCAAAATATGGGATAATACCGGAAATGGTGTATAACTGCACTTCCGTAACAACGAAAACTACCAGAGTTTTTAAAAATGAATTCGGTATGTTCAGTTTTAAGCGCGTAAAACAAGAATTATTTTTCGGATACAATAAAATAAATGATAACGGCCTGGTTTATTTAATGGCTGAACCGGAAAAAGCGTTGGCTGATTATGTCTATCTGAATTTATCCCGCATCAACAACAAAGAAGATATTCAGGAGTTGCGTTTAAATGAATTCGCGCTTAAGGGCTTAAGCCGCAAGAAGCTGAAAAAATATTTTTTAGCGGCTGATAATAAAAAAATTATGAAAATTTTAAAATTATTAATATGCTGACTTTAAATCAAATTAAACAAGAATATCCGGCTGAAGTTTTCCGCCGCAATCCAAAGGCGGTTTTAGTGGAATATTTGCAATATGAATTGCTGGATTCAATATTTAAACAAGCCGGAAGCGAGCATCTAAGCTTTATGGGCGGAACGGCGATCAGAATTATTTATCACAGTTCCCGTTTTTCCGAAGATTTGGATTTTGATAATTTTAGCTTGTCTTATAATGATTTTGAGAATATATTAAAAAAGGTTGTTGGAGATATGAAAAGTAAGGGTTTTGACTTGGAATTTAGATTTGTTGAAAAAGGCGCTTACCATTGTTATATTAAGTTCCCTAAATTGCTTTTCGCCAACAATTTAGCGGTTCATAAAGACGAAAAAATTTTAGTGCGCGTTGATGCGGTTCGCAAGCGGAAATTAGTTGAGCCGGAAATAAAAATATTAGGCGGTTTTGATGTATACAGGAAAATTTTGGTTAATTCTCCTGCTGTTATTTTGTCTCAGAAATTGATTGCCATTTTGCAAAGAAAGAGGGAAAAAGGGCGTGATTTCTACGATGTTTCTTATTTATTGGGACTAACGATGCCTGATTATGATTTTTTAATCAAAGAGCATAAAATAACTAAGAAAGAACTTAAAAACAAAGTGCTAAAAAGGTCGTCAGAGCTGGATATGGATAAACTGGCTCAAGATGTTATTCCGTTTTTGATTAATCCCGACGATCAGGAAAGAATTTTGTCTTTCAGGGAATATATTGAGCAGAAGCTGTGAGAGCGCTTAATTTATGCATTAATAGTTTCATAAATTAGATAAAAATAATAAAAATGAAATTCAAATTCCTGCACGCCCACGTTATGAGGAAATTCAGAGACAAAATATCAGTATCCCGTTAGAGGTAGTAATATCAGGCTGATAACAGCATACCTATCGTCAAACCAGCCGTGGGCTTGGATCTTATCGTCCTTTAATATGTAGTTGTTTCCCCTGCAGTGCATTGAGCTTGTCGAAATGCTGTGTTATTTCTTTTGTCGCTATCGAATTTAGTTTTGTCCCTTTATAATCAATTTCATTTATCCACCGATGCGTTGTTATGATTTCTTTTTTCGGTTTTATGATATTTGTTTTTAATTTTTTGATAAATTAATATAAAACTCTATTTTCTTTCTTTTTGCTCTTTTTTTATTTAACCGGAAAAATATTTTTTATTACCCTCGTAATCTGTTGCTTTATTGCGTCTTATTTTTGACTCTGAATAGCTGTTGCCGGCTGTTTCCAATATCCAAAAGAATGATAAGAAAAGAACTGATGTCTTTCTCAACTTTTATAGGTTTGAAGTTTCGGAGTATTGGCCCCAGCGGTTACTCCCGGAAGAGTCACAGATATTGCTGTTAACCGGGCAAGTCGAAGCGAATATTACATTGCTTCTGCTCCGGGTGGAGTATGGAAAACATTAAACGACGGCACGCCTGATTTGTGTTCATCAAAATGACAATCAAGAATTACCCAATTTAGATGTTAAATGAAATTTATCACAATTATCGCATTTTCCGCAAGGTTTTTCATCATTAAAACCAAAATAGTTTGAAATAAAAACACGTCTGCAATACTTCGTGCGAAAATATTTAACCATAGAAAGTAATTTTTTATTATCGTTCAATAATTTTTTTTTCAATTTTTCTTGCTCTTCTAGGTCCTTAGGAAGTTTATTGATTACCTTAAGATTTTTATTCTCAATTCCGCCTTCAATAACCTCATATCTTTCTAACATTCTAAAAGCAGTTTCAATTCTAAAATCATTTCTATTTTTATAATTCATTTGTTCGCGCAAAAAATCGATTCCGTACGAATTTACTGCATCTATATCTCTCTTTAAGATATCAAAAAGAGCGGAATAAAAATCTGCGTTGGGATTTGACCATTTAATAAAATCCAATTGAATGTAAAGATCGTTTTGATTATATAATAGCAGGCAAAGGGAATTTTTACCGTCTCTTCCCGCTCTTCCAATTTCTTGATAGTATGATTCAACGGAAGAAGGGACTTCCGCATGAACTACAAATCGAATATCCGCTTTATCAATACCCATTCCAAAAGCATTGGTTGCCAACATTAAATTGATATTTCCACCTAAAAATTTTCTTTGTATTTTCTTCCTTTCTCTACTCGTCATTTTCCCATGATAAATTCCATGAGCATAACCTTTATCTTTTAGAAGCTGAGAGAAGATTCGCAGGGTTTGTATTAAGGAAAAATAAATTATCCCGGAACCTTCGAATTCGTTTAGCACTTTTATTATATGAAAAAGTTTCTCTTCATCACTGAATATATCCGCAGTATCCAATCTAAGATTCGGTCTGTCGATCCCTTGATGAAATATTTTTATTTCTGATTTTTTGATATTAAGTTTTTTAATAATATCGGATTGTACTTCGGAAGTAGCTGTTGCCGTCAGTGCAATAGTTAACGGATTATTTAATATTTTTCGAAATTCACCTATTCTGGAATAGTCCGGTCGGAAATCGTGTCCCCATTCGGAAATACAATGAGCTTCATCAACGGCAAAAAGAGATATTTCCATATTTTTGATTTTATCTACAAAATCTTTCTTTTTGAATCGTTCCGGTGTTACGTACAATATCTTAATCTTTCCCAGAATGAATTCGTTGAGTTTTTCATCTCTTTCTTGTTTCGATAATGTGGAATTAATAAATCCTGCAGAAATGTTTTTTCTTTTGAGTGAATCTACCTGATCCTGCATTAATGCAATTAACGGGCTGATTACAATCGTTCCTTTATCAAAATACAAAGCTGGAATTTGATAACATAATGATTTACCTCCGCCGGTCGGCATTAAGACCAAACAATGCCTTTTCTTGTTTATTATAGTATCAAGTATTTCTTTTTGTAATCCTCTAAAGGAATCCGATTTATAATATTTCTTTAATATTGTTTCCGGTAACATGTTTCTTTTTTGAATATTTTACCTGTAAATATAATAGGTGCTTTTGTCCTAGAGGTATGATTATATTTTGGTGTAGATTTTGTCTATATCGTTTAAAACAGGTCATTTTTGAATTCGGAAAATAATCGGTATTAAAATAAAAAAATTATCAATTATTTCTAGCGAAAATATAAACCTTTCCAGTACATCAATAGTTTGATTTAATGGAAAAAGATATCATAATTATCAAGTTTTTATTTTAACCGTTAAATTGATAATTTTATTCTCATCTTATTTTGATAAATTTTAAAAATATAGAGACTGAGAAAATATTATGTACATAGACACACATGCACATTTGTTCTATCCCAACTTTAAGGAAGATATCGATGAAGTAATTAAACGGGCAAAAGAATCCGGAATAAATTATATAATTGTACCTGCTACCGACATAGAAACCGCCAAACAAACCATTGCACTTACCGGGAAATATGAATTCATTTATGGTGCGGTTGGAGTTCATCCGCATGACTCAACGGATTGGGAATCTTCCTGGATAGATGAAATAGATGAACTTTTAAAGTATCCGAAAATTGTGGCAATCGGTGAGATAGGGTTGGATTATCATTATGACTTTTCTCCGAAAGAAAAACAAATTGAAGCATTCAGAGCGCAAATTGAGTTATCTATTAAACGCAATTTACCCATTATTATTCATAATCGTGATTCCGATGAAGATATGATGAATATTATCAGAGAATATTACGGTTCGGGATTAAAAGCTCAATTCCATTGTTATAGCGGTTCTTTGGGAAATGCACGTGAATTAATTAAAATGAATCACTTTATTTCTTTTACGGGGAATATAACTTTTAAAAAATCGGATTCTCTTCTAAGTGTTTTAGCCGATCTTAGCCTTGAAAGTATTATGTTGGAAACCGATTCTCCGTTCATGACACCCGTACCGAACAGAGGCAAAAGAAACGAACCGTATAATGTTAAATATGTTGCAGAAAAAATTGCGGAAGTTCATCATCTGACAGTTGAAGATATTGCAAGGGCAACTTCATATAATGTTTTTAGAATGTTCGGAATAGGCGGTAAACCTCATCCGAGTATTACATATAAGATAGGTAATTCACTCTACCTCAATATTACTAATCGTTGTAATGCAAATTGTGTCTTTTGTGATCGTAAAGGAGAGGCGGTAATAAACGGCTATAATTTAAAAATGAGTAAAAGTAAAGAACCGGATGAAAAAGCTTATATAAATGAAATCGGCGACTCTGCAAAATATGATGAAATAGTTTTCTGCGGTTATGGTGAGCCGACGTTAAGGTGGAATATTATTAAAACAATTGCAAAATATGTTAAAGCTAACAATGGTACTACACGTTTAATAACAAACGGTCACGGGAATTTGCTGAATAACGGAAATATCATTCCGGAAATGCACGGTTTGATTGATACCGTTTCAATCAGTATAAACAGCGTTGATCCGGCGCAATATTCCAAGTTAATGGGGCTTGAACCGCGCTATCTCGAGTCAACAATAAATTTTGCTAAAGAATGTAAAAATTATGTTAACAGGGTTGTTATGTCTGTTGTGATGATGGATGAAATTGATATTGAGAAAGTAAAACATACGGTCGAAGAAGAAATCGGTGTTGAATTTAAAAAGAGAGTTTATTTTTAATTACAGGTGTTTCTTATGCTAAAAAAAATATTATTACTGATTGTCTTATTAACTTCAAGTTTATTTCCGCAAAGCAATCTAAAAGAAGTTCAGTATAAAATAGATACGGTTTTATCAAATAAATATTTTAACTCCACTTTGATGGGAATCGATATATATGATTTATCCGCTCGACAAAGCATATATAAAAAAAACGAAAATATGCTTCTTAATCCCGCATCAAACATGAAGATTCTTACAACTTCCACCGCATTGGTTTTTCTTGGTCCGACTTATTCATTTACCACATCGCTTTATTATTCGGGTAAAATTATTAACAAAACCTTATACGGTGATCTATATGTAGTAGGTGGATCCGATCCTGATTTTACAACGGAGGATATAGACTCATTGGTCTCCGTAATAAAATCTTTGGGTATCAAAGAAATAACAGGTAATATATATGGTGATGTTTCAATGATGGATTCATTGTTTTGGGGAAGAGGTTGGATGTGGGATGATGATCCTTCAACCGACGCACCTTATTTAACTCCGTTAGATATTAACCGGAACTCAATCGGTATTATCGTAAAAAGCAAATTGTTGGGGGAGAAACCGTCGGTCAGCTTAGTACCTCCAACTGATTATGTAAGTATTCAAAATAAAGCTATAACTGTTCCGGCAGATAGCCCGAACACGCTGAAAGTTACACGCGCCTGGTTAAATAGGAAAAATAAAATAATAGTTGAAGGTGATCTACCGAATAAAGTTATTCCGGATTCTCTGCAAGATACTTTGCATGTTAATGTCTTTAGACCCGATTTTTATTTTTTAACTTTATTAAAAGAACATGCTGTAAATAGCGGAATTATTTTCGACGGTAAAATTGATACCGCTACCACTCCTTTCAGTGCAATTAATTTTTTTAATTTTAAACGACCCTTTGATAGCGTTATTGTGAACTTAAATAAAGTTAGCTATAATCTCGGCGCGGAAATGACAATGTATGCATTTTCAAGAAAGTTTTACGGAAAACCCGCTACTGCTCAAAATGGGATGAAAGTAATTGATAGTTTACTTGTACTTGCCGGATTAACGCCGGACAATTACAGAATTGTTGATGGATCCGGTGTCTCACGTTATGATTTAGTTACCGCCAAAGTATTATTGTCTGTTTTAAAATATATGTATTACAAGAAACCGTCTTTGTTTAGAATTTTGTATAAATCATTTCCCATTGCGGGAGTCGACGGAACTTTGAAGAATCGTATGAAGAATACGCCTGCTGAGGGAAATGTACATGCAAAAACCGGCACTTTAAGCGGGGTGTGTTCCTTATCGGGGTATCTAACGGCAAAAAATGGGCATTTAATTGTATTTTCAATGTTAACGGAAAATTTTGTGGGAAGTGCAAAAATAGGTAGAAACTTTCAAGATGAAATTAGTAATATATTAGTGAATTATAACTGAATTGCTCTATCTGAAGGTTTTGCTTGTGGGCAGATCACCGGATAAGTGAGCAACGGTAATTTCAATATTCAGAATCTTTATTTACCCGATGGGGTTTAAAAAGATAAATGAACTTTTTGAACCGAATTCACAAATAATATTTGAACTCATTTTTAAATTAAAAATTTGAAGGGATAATTCTCAAAATGTTAAAAAAACATGTATCAACTATTTTACTTTTCGCTTTTGCCGCAATGTTCTTATTGAATTCATGTGGAAAAGCGCCTTATAAAAAAGCTAAACCGCTCTATCAATTGGAAACAAATTATAACATCCCGAAATTCGATGCCGAAAATGCTTACAGGCAAATTGAAACTCAAGTTAAATTCGGTCCGCGCAATCCGAATTCTACCGGACATGCGGAAGACTTGGCGTATCTTGAAAATCAATTGAAGCAGTATGCAGATACATTGGAAATTCAATCGTTTAATTATCCCGGATATAAAGGCGTTACATTACATCTGACAAATTTAATTGCTAAGTTCAATCCTAAATTAAACTCCATATTCGATACCATGGATCGCCGCACCTTTATGAAAATCATGGGGCTGACCGGCAGCGGCCTGGCGCTGAACCTGACCGGTTGCGGCAATGCCTCGATCGAGACCGGCAAGGAAGAGATCAATTCCTACGTCGATCCGGAAGAATTTGCCATTCCCGGCGATGAGGTCTGGTACGCC
>CAJXGP010000071.1 GCA_913053915.1 uncultured Ignavibacteriales bacterium
CCGCTACTATGAACGGTGCAGCTTTCTTGGGCGTTGAAGTCGATAGGGAAAGAATTCAAAAAAGAATTAATACGGGTTATTTGGATTATCTTTCGGAAAATCTGGATGAAGCTTTAGACCTGGTATTGCAGGCGAAGAAAGAACAAAAGCCGTTATCGATAGGTTTAGTTGGAAACGCCGGAGAAATTCTTCCTAAAATATTAAATAAAAATATCATACCGGATATAGTAACCGATCAAACTTCCGCTCACGATACGCTAAACGGTTATGTACCGATGAATATGAGTTTCCAAGAAGCACTTCAGTTAAGGAAAGAAAATCCTCAAAAGTATATCAAGCTGACAAAACATACAATTACCAAACACGTTTATGCAATGCTTGAATTTATGAAAAAAGGTGCAGTCACATTCGATTATGGAAATAATATCCGTGGTGAAGCAAAAGCAAACGGCGTTAATAATGCCTTTGAGATTCCGGGATTTGTGCCTGAGTTTATACGCCATTTATTTTGTGACGGCAAGGGACCTTTTAGATGGGTAGCCCTATCCGGTGACCCACATGATATTTACGTGACTGATCAAGTAATAAAAGATACTTTCCCTGAAAATAAATCTTTAATTAACTGGATTAATTTAGCCCGGGAAAAAGTTCATTTCCAAGGTCTTCCTGCCAGAATATGCTGGTTGGGATTTGGCGAACGTGCTAAGATCGGTAAAATCTTCAATAATCTGGTGGCATCCGGTGATATCACTGCTCCGATTGTTATCGGGAGAGACCATCTCGACTGCGGCTCAGTTGCCTCACCTAATAGAGAAACGGAGAATATGAAAGATGGGAGCGATGCTATTGCCGACTGGCCTATTTTGAATGCTTTGCTTAACTCTATCGGAGGCGCCGGTTGGGTTGGAGGCGGCGTAGGTATCGGTAATTCAATCCATGCCGGTATGGTAATTGTCGCCGATGGTACTAAAGAAGCCGAGAAAAAACTTGAGAATGTTTTAAATTATGATCCCGGTCTTGGCATTGTGCGACATGCCGATGCCGGCTATTCCAAGGCTATTGAAAACGCCAAAAAATGGCATATTAAAATACCAATGCTTAATATTTGAAGGGATTAATTATGAATGTAAAAGTTTTAATAGCAGATAAATTTCCGGAACAATATATACAAGAATTAAAAGACCTGGATTTAGATATTAATTATTCTCCAAAATTAGGAGAAAATGATCTGCCTGAAGCTGCAAAAGATATCGATATTCTTGTAGTTCGATCAACCGTTGTTAACGAGAAAACTATAAATTTAGGTGGAAATTTAAATTTGATTATTAGAGCCGGATCGGGTGTTAATAACATAGATATTGCCGCAGCAAATAAAAAAGGCATTTATGTTGCCAATTGTCCGGGCATGAATTCTGTTGCCGTAGCCGAATTGACAATGGGTTTGATGATTTCGCTTGATCGCAGAATTCCTGATAACGTAATCGATTTTCGTAACGGTAAATGGAATAAGGCTGGATATTCCAAAGCAGAAGGATTAAAAGGAAAAACTTTAGGAGTTATCGGTGTGGGAAATATCGGTAAGGAAGTTGCTAAACGTGCACTTGCATTCGGCATGAATGTGTATGGAAAAGATATTTCCAGAATTAAAGGAGTTGCTATAAAAGATTTCTCCGAAATGGATAAACTGCTGCCTCTTTGTGATATTGTAACCCTGCACCTTCCGACTACTCCTCAAACGAAAGGTCTTTTCAATAAAGAGATGTTCAATTATATGAAACCGAATTCGCTTCTAATCAATACCGCAAGAGCTGATTTAATAGATGAAGATGCGATGATTGAGACTATAAAAAGTAAGAATATTAGAGTTGCACTCGACGTAATTAGAGATGAACCTGAGCAGAAATCCGGTGAAATTAAATCTAAACTGCAATCTATCCCTAATGTTTATGTTACTCATCATATCGGAGCTTCAACACAACAAGCCCAAAATGCCGTTGCCGCCGAAACTGTAAGGATAATTAAAGATTTTGTAATGAGTGGATTAATTGCTCACTGGGTTAATAGAGCTAAAATTAGTGCTACACACTATCAATTAGTAGTAAAACACTATGACAAACCGGGTGTATTAGCTTCGATATTAAACATTATTAGGGAAGCTAAAATAAACATCGAAGAAATAGAAAATATTATTTTTGAGGGTGGTGTTGTCGCTTGTTGTACTATGAAATTAAGAAATCCATTAAGCACCGAAATGTTAAAAGGGATAAAAGAAAACTCAAATGTTTTGAGTGTATCACATATAGCTTTTTAAGCTCCGTCAGAATCGAGATTCTTTGTTAATAGAGATCTATTTGATTTTATGAGAGTTCGCTTTAAAAGGCTGTTAATCTCGTATCAAGCGACGAATTGACGTGGAACTTTTTTTATTTTGAGTTAAATTGTAAGAACCGTCCACTTACAATAACAAATATAAAAAACACATTTTTAGAGCGAACTTGTAAATTAAACAAATTTTACTTCTATTATTTCATGAATAACCCCGTGATAATAAGGTAACCTTAATAGCTGTTTTGTTCCTTCAATATCCTTATCGTCAAATTCACAAACAAAAGAAGAAATATTATCTTTAACATATTCTTTAGCTGGACTGGAAAGATATTGAACAAAATTATTATTTTCCACGTTTGAATAAACAGTTGAACTTATTCCTTTTATTTCTTTGTTAAAATTATCTATTAACGAACCATCAACCGAAGCTAATAAATAATTTACAAACGGATATGAAAGCAACTCAACCATTTCCTCTGCCAAAGAAATACCAACCTTGTAAGCATCTTCTTGAAAATTTACATCTCCCGAAATTAAAGTATTCTTTCCTTTTAAATCTAGATTATCGGTTACAATGTGAACTTCAATATCGGTGGCATAAATCTCTTTGAAAAATATTTTACTTAATATTACCTCCAACGATGAAATATCGCCCAACAAGTATAAATCTTTAGGCTTATTCTCATTACCAAAATAATATAGATACGTATTACATAATGATTCTTCAAATGATATTCCGAAAGAATGCGAAACAAATAATTCTTTATGTTGAATTAAATCCGTTGTCGGTATTAAACCAACAGACTTTTGATCTTCTTTTAATCTAGGGGCTATTAATGAACCCGGAAGAAATTTCACATTTTTTCTAAACTCAACAGGCAAACTCCCTATAATAATTTTTGTAAATATATTTTCAGGGAAAAAGTACGTCATAACAATTAAGTGATTTCAAAACTCCCGACTTATCGTAAATTAAACTGTCCCGGTTTTCCCGGTGTATCGCAATTATATCTCAAAATCATTATTTCAGTCATTCTAAAAAGCAAAACAACGTAAGAACTTTTTAAAATTAGTTTATATTAAAGATTTCTTACATGCGCTCCAACTGACAAACAGCTTTGAAACAGCCTCAGTAAATCAATACGAATTTACTGAAAAGATTAATTCTTGGTTTTAATCCTAGCAGCTTTACCGGAGAGATTTCTCAAATAGTAAAGCTTTGCTCTTCTCACATCACCTCGTTTTAATAATTCTATTTTAGCAATCTTAGGTGAATTAAACGGAAAAATTCTTTCTACACCAACACCTCCGGAAATTTTTCTAACTGTAAAAGTTTTATTTGTTCCCGCTCCCCTGATGCTGATAACATCGCCTTCAAAAGGTTGAATTCTCTCCTTATCACCTTCAATAACCCTCACATGTATACGGACATGATCCCCGGGATTAAAATCAGGTAAGTCCGTTCTTTTCTGTCCAGGTAATATATTATTTATGTCAATCATGATATTCTCCACTAATTATTATAATTTCTCCATTGTTCAGTTAGTTTGTGCGACTGTTCTTCTTTCCATTTTTTAATTTTTTTTTCATCACCGGAAAGTAAAACATCAGGCACCTTCATTTCCCGGAATTCAGCCGGTCTGGTATAATATGGAGCTTCTATTATTTCACCATCCTGAAAAGAATCTTCAAGCGCAGATTCACTATCATTCAGGACGCCGGGTATTAAACGAACTACCGCGTCAATAATTATTAAAGCAGGAAGTTCTCCACCCGTTAATACATAGTTGCCGATCGATATTTCATCGGTAGCAAATTTTTGCCTAACTCTGTCATCAATTTCTTTGTAATGACCCGCTACAAATAACAAATTCCCGGCAAGAGAAAGACCGTTAGCTGTTTTTTGATTAAGTATTTTACCTTTAGGGGTAGTAAATATTATATGATCATACTTTATTTTTTGCTGAAGTTTTTCGATACATTCAAAAAACGGTTCAGGCTTCAATATCATACCGGCTCCGCCCCCGAAAGGTTTATCATCAATTTGCTTATGCCTATTAAAAGCATAATCTCTCAAATTATGAATTTTAATTATCACTTTTCCCTTGCTCTGTGCTCTTTTTAAAATACTAGTATTTAGCGGGCTGTAGAGCAAATCGGGGACTGCGGAAATTATATCAATCCTCATCATTCTCATAAAAATTATCGCCGGGTGTAAGAATTAAAACTTTTTTGTAAGGATCAAAACTTTTAATAAACTCCGAAACTGCAGGGAGTAATAATTCTCTACCGGATTTACTCTCTATTGCATAAACATCATTTGCAGGATATTTCAACACATCTTTTAAAATTCCTATTTCCACATCATTTCTAAATACCTTGCTTCCGACCAAATCATGAACGAAATGGTAATCCTCCGGAAGTTGAACAAGATTTTTTCCGTTTATAAAGATCTCTTTATCCACTAAAAAAGCCGCATCCTGAGCACTATCAAAATTTTTAAACTTTAGCGCTAAATAATCTTTACGTTTAATTGCTTTCTGAACAACAAACTTTTTTTTACTTCCCCAAAAATCCAAATAAACTTTTACCAAATCAAAAAACCTATCAGGAAAATCCGAGTAAGATTTTATACGAACAAATCCGTTCTTTCCGTAAATCGAAATAATCTTGGCAATTAAAAAGTATTCTTTCACAAAGTAAAAAAAATTATACTATTAGTCTAATATTTCAAGTATTGCTCTTTTACCCTCTTTTGCTGCAACCGCAGTCAATAGAGTTCTCATAGCTTGAGCAGTTTTTCCTTGTTTGCCGATAACCTTTCCAACGTCATCCGCTTGTACTTTTAAGGAAAGTATAACCTTATTTTCTTCAGTAATTTTTTCTTCGATGACAACATTATCAGGACTATCCACCAAATGTTTTACGATAAATTCAATGAACTCTTTCATAGAAAGAAATCTCCTTTATTTAGAGTAAGGGAGCTTTAGAAATAATATACAGAAAAAATGCTGAGGAAAGAAAGCCTTATTTTTCTTCCTTTTCCCCTGAATCTTCGCCAGAAGCAGCGCCCTTTACTTCTGCTGTACTCTTTTCATTTATTTCAATCTTCGCTTGGTGTAAGTTTTCCCAGTTTTCCAACCCTTGTTTTATTTCTTCTTCCGATAAGCCTTTACGAATAAGCTCTCTTTTTAAGATGATACCTTTTTGCCTTAATAAGCTTTTCACAGTATTCGTTGGTTGAGCACCTTTGTCTAGCCAATACAATGCTCTATCTTCTTTAATTTCAACTATCGACGGATCGGTTAAAGGATTATATAAACCAATAGACTCAATAAATTTTCCATCTCTAGGCGATCGGGCATCAGCAGCAACTACTTTATATATCGGTTGCTTTTTTTTACCCATTCTTCTTAATCTTAACTTAACAGCCAAGTTATTTTAACCTCCTAATTATATTATCAATTAAACTTAAAATTACCGTTCAATGAACCACCGAAACCTTTCTTAGAAAAACGGCTCATCATCTTTAGTGTTTCATTAAATTGTTTGATTAAACGATTCACATCCTGTATAGATGTTCCACTTCCTCTAGCTATTCTTTTACGACGATTCCCATTCAAGACTTTGGGGGATTCTCTTTCTTTTTTAGTCATAGAATTAATAATTGCTTCCACTTTAATTAAGGCATGATCATCAATTTTTGCATTTTTCAATTGTGAATTCATCCCTGGAATCATTCCTAATAGTGATGAAAGAGAACCCATTTTCTTAATAGCTTTAATTTGCTTAAGAAAATCATTAAAATCAAATTTATTTTTCTTTATTTTTTCCTGAAGTTTCTTTGTCTCAACTTCATCGAAGCTTTGCTGTGCTTTCTCAACAAGTGATACTACATCTCCTTTTCCTAAAATTCTGGATGCTAATCTTTCAGGATAGAAGGTTTCTAAAGAATCTAATTTTTCGCCGTTACTGATAAATTTAATTGGTTTCCCAACAACGGCTCTAATAGAAAGCGCAGCCCCACCCCGGGCATCACCGTCTAATTTAGTAAGTACAATACCATCATAATCTACTTTTTCATTAAAAGCCTTTGCCGAATTTACAGCATCTTGTCCGGTCATAGAATCTACTATAAAAAGAGATTCGGTTGGATTTACAATATCCTTGATATCTGCTACTTCCTTCATCATCTCATCATCAACATGAAGCCGACCGGCTGTATCAATAATTATAGTATCTATTTTATTTTCTTTAGCATAGGTTAAAGAATTGGTCACAACTTTTCTAGCATCCTTTTCTTCTATTGAATATACCGGAATATCTATCTGCGAGCCTAATAATATTAACTGTTCAATAGCTGCCGGTCTGTAAACATCGGCAGCAACCAACAGAATCTTTCTGTCTCTATTCTTTAGTTTTTTAGCCAGCTTTGCACTAAAGGTAGTTTTCCCCGAGCCTTGTAACCCTACCACTAAAATTGAAGTAATCCCTGAACCGTTCAGCTTTATTTCACTCTGGCTTCCTCCAAGTAAAACAATAAGTTCATCATTGATAATTTTAGTAATAAGTTGACCAGGCGAAATTGAAGCAAGCACATCTTTACCGAGTGCTTTTTTCGTTACTTCAGCAATAAATTCTTTCGCTACTTTATAGTTTACATCAGCATCTAACAAAACGCGACGAATTTCTCTCAAAGTATCCGAGATATTCTTTTCGGTTAATCTTCCTTGTCCCGTAACTTTCTTAAGAGACTTTTCAAATTTAAGAGATAATTCCTCTAACATTTTTAACTTTCCATATTAATAAATTATATTAATATAAAGAATATAAATAAATTGATAAATAATATGATTGTATTATTAAACAATGTTTAGGTGTTCCACACACGTTATAATAGTATGTTATTATTAATGAAATGATATAAAATCGTTAATCAAATTAAATAAATAATTGTTATAGAGATTAAAGAATAAAAAAATTATGAAATATGTATTTTATGGATTGATTATAATTGTGTTAGGACTTGTTGGGTTTCTCTTTTTTGGTGGCACTGTAGGAGGTAAAGCATTACCTCAGGATGATAGTGTGTCAGCAGTAGGAGTACTAGACGGAGACGTTTTAAAATTTTCTACATCTATAACTAACAGAAGTTATTCTCCAAAACAAATAGAAGTTCCGTTTGGAGCGGTAGTTGAAATAACGGTAAAAAACAATGATAATGAACAGCATGGATTATCTCTCTCTGATTTTGGTGTGAATGATTTTGTTGCACCACTGCAAACTAAAACCATTCGTTTTACCGCAAACAAAAAAGGAGAATCAGTTACCTTTTGTTCCGTAAACCACCCGGAGAAATTAATAGTTAATGTGATATAGATATTGTTTGTATCAGACAATAAGACGTGCGTATACACGTTATTTTTTATGGTACAATACTCCTAATGTTGCAATCTCAAGCACTCGATATTTTAAAAGCTGGACGAAATGTGTATCTTACAGGCGCGGCTGGAAGTGGAAAAACTCATGTTTTGAATGAATACGTAACGTATTTAAAGGATCGTGGTGTTTTCGTGGGGGTGACAGCATCTACCGGTATCGCGGCGACACATCTTGGCGGAGTGACTATTCACTCATGGTCTGGTGTTGGGGTGAACGATTATTTGTCTGACGATGAGATAGACGCACTTGTGC
>CAJXGP010000072.1 GCA_913053915.1 uncultured Ignavibacteriales bacterium
TCCGTAATTCTTTATAATTCTGTCCATTGTCCCCTGATATAGTTTCGTATCTGATAGATTACCTTCTAAAATTTAATATTAGATTACTCCTCCCTCCGGCCAAATTTACTTTATGACCGAATAATACTTCCCTTGTATATTAAAAGTTATAAAAAAGTTTTATGAAATAAAAAAAAGTTCTTTGAAATATTGAATAAAAAAGTTTTCTTACGGAAGAGAAAGTACTTGCCTTGGTCTACGAGACCGTGGGACAGTTTCTTCCTTCCGTCAGGTTAAAATTGAGGAATAACTTGGTACTTGATACCGGATTTTACAAGGCTGATGTTTCCTGACAAATATTTTTTTTACTAATAAACTAAAGGAAAATAATGGCAACTAATAATTATATGGGTATTGATGTAAGCAAAGGATATGCAGACTTCATAATACTCAATCAAGAAAAAAAGGTAGTTGAAGATAATTTCCAGTTAGATGATACTTTTGATGGGCATAAAAAATTATTCGAATTTCTCACTGATTTCTTTGCTAATAATTCAGGTGCAAAAATATTTGCAGCTGTCGAATCAACCGGAGGATATGAAAACAATTGGTTTAACACTTTGCACAAATTACAATATAAGATGGACGTTTCCGTAGCAAGAGTTAATCCATTTGGAGTTAATCACAGCAGCAAAGCTTCTCTTAGTAGAATTATTACCGACAAGGAGAGTGCTAAATATATTGCCGAGTATTTGATTAACTATCCGGAAAAGATTGATTATCAACATGAAGATTATTTTGCTACAGCAAGAAGACAATGGTCTTTGATAAAAATGTTTACTAAACAAAAGACACAACTACTCAATCAACTGGAGTCCTTGCTTTATATAGCTAATCCGGAAATCCTTTCTTACTGTCGTGGCGGAGTAAGATTGTGGACATTGAAGATGCTCGAAAAATATCCGACTGCAAAATCAATCGCAAGAGCACAACCGGAATCATTAAGCAAAATACCTTATTTAACAAAAAAAAGAGCTAATGAAATAATTAAAAATGCAAAACAATCGGTTGCTTCTGCTACTGATGAAACAATCAGAATAACAATAACTACCTTAGTTAAACAAATTATTTCTTTAAGAAAGATTACCGCTCAACAAATAAAAATATTAGAAACTAACGTTGACTTGCCGGATGAAGTAAAATTACTCAAAACCTATAAAGGAATAGGAACATACTCTGCTGTGGGATTAATGATTGAAATTCTTACAATAGAAAGATTTTCATCTTCTAAAAAACTGGCTTCTTTCTTTGGAATTCATCCGGTCTTTAAGATAAGTGGTGATGGGAAACATGGTTTTAAGATGAGCAAAAAAGGTAGAAAAGAGCCTAGAGTTATTCTATTTAATGTTGCAATGTATTCTATTGGACATAATCCTTTTATCAAAGAGATATATGCTAATCATCTAAAAAAAGGTATGCCTAAGCTCGCTGCTCTAGGAGCTATTATGCATAAAATACTTAGGATAATTTACGGTATGTTGAAAAACAATACACCTTTTGATGCCCAAATTGATATAAACAATCGAAAGAAATTTGAGGAAATTAAACCATCACCTAAGTTGAGCAAAATAAGAAGATTGCAAAAACACGATGTCAATGCTCCTATTTCCAGAAGACAAAACAAAATGAGAAAAGAGAATGAACCTATCCCAAAATGACTTTGCATTTAATACGGGTTCGAGTACATTCTCCTTCCCGGTTTTTGCAATTTTAACTTAAGGAAACTTTTTCTATATGTCAAAGAACTATTAATTTATTAAAATGTTTTTTTGAACATTACTGATGTTCATCTCTTGACTTTTAACGGAATAACTGTCCCGTTTTCTTTACGGGAAAAAACAAAAATATCGTTGAGGATAATATATATTCGTTTTTATTAGATTCAAATTAAAAACTTAACAAGAACATATCTTATTGAAAACAATTTTTTAAATCAGCCTCATGCAGAATTTTTCAAATTGAGTTCTTAAATTAAGAAATTTTTTATTCTTAACGAAAATTTTTTTATTTATAAGTCTGTAATAAAAAGTTAAATTTAATTTTTTCAAAAGTTCAATGAATTCAGATGTTTATAATTTAAGTTTTTTAGATTCGTCATATAAATAATATTTTACATTACATCATTCTGAGTTAAATTTGAAATGGAAATAAAATCAAATAAAAATTCAACTTGATTTACTCATTTTTCTTATGATAAATTCAATGAATACAATTTCACATCCGAACAAAAAAGCATTCATTAACGGTAAAGTTTATACCGTCAACAAAAAACAACCGTTTGCCCAAGCGGTAATTACGGAAAATAATAAGATCATATTTGTCGGAACGAATGAAAATGCTAAGAAATTAATTGATAGTTCAATCGAAATTATTGATTTGCAGGGGAAATTATTATTGCCTGGTTTTAATGATTCACATGTTCATTTTATCCGGGGTGGGTTTTACGAAATAGGGATCGATCTGCGCAATGTTACTTCAATAAATCAATTTAGAGAAAAATTAAAAGAAGATGCCGGAATTCATAAGGGTAAATGGATCACGGGAGGTAGATGGGATCATGAAAAGTTTAAAGTCAAAAAACTTCCTTCTAAAGAAAATGTCGATGATATAACACCGGATACTCCCCTTTTTCTCAGCAGATTAGACGGACATTCAGCTTTAGTTAATTCTTATGCCTTAAAGTTAGCCGGAATTACAAAAGATAGTAAAAATCCGGAAGGCGGATTAATCGAAAAAGATCATAAAACAGGAGAGCCGACAGGAATATTAAAAGATAACGCAATAAATCTTGTTTTAAGTAAAATACCCGGTCCAACCGAAAAAGATTATTACGAAGCTTGTATTATCGCCTTGAATAAGGCAATGGGATTTGGAATTACAAGCATTCAGGATATAACTTTTAACTATAATTCCGATCCAAATAAAACGATAACAGATTTATTTGCATTTCAAAATATAAAAAGAGACGGTAAATTAACTTGCAGAATTTACACTCGCTTACCAATTAATAATTATAATGATCTCTCAAGAGAGGGCATTCAATACAATTTTGGCGATGAATTATTGAGGGTCGGTTCATTGAAAGCATACGTTGACGGTTCGCTGGGTTCAAGTACTGCATGGTTTTTTGAAACTTATGAAAACGACTCCGTTAACTACGGCTTACCAAATACTATCGTGACGGATGGAAGGTTAAGAAAATGGTGCTTGGATGCCGACAATCATAAATTGCAAATTTCTGCTCATGCAATCGGAGATCATGCCAATTCATATCTTCTTGATTTAGCTGAAGAATTGGAAAATAATAATCCCGGCTGGGACAGAAGATTTAGAATAGAGCACGCTCAACATGTAAAACCTGAGGATATTAAGAGATTTGCCAAACTCGGTGTTATTGCTTCTGTTCAGCCGACACATTGTATCGAAGACGGATCGTGGGCTCTAAAAAGAATAGGGAAAGAAAGAATAAATTATACACATCCTTATAAATCACTCCTCGAATTGGGTGTTAAGTTATGTTTCGGGACCGACTGGCCGGTTGTATCTTTAAATCCTTTGGTAGGCATTTATGCGGCGGTTACACGAAGAAAAGTAGATTTTAAAAATCCCGACGGATGGATACCGGAACAAAAAATTCCGGTGGAGGATGCAATTAAATGTTATACAACCAACAGCGCTTATGCAGAATATGCAGAAACTATTAAGGGAAGTATTGAACCGGGAAAATTGGCGGATATGGTAGTTCTTAGCGATGATATTCTTACAATCGATCCGGTAAAAATAAAAGATGTGAAAGTTGAGATGACAATTTTTGACGGGAAGGTTATATATCGATGCAATTAAAAGAGTGGAATAGAATAACTTCAGAGAATTAGAAAGAGATATTCGTGTAAAAGATGATACAATCCCGGAGGCAATCACATGGCATGCCACATCGCTTGCGCTCCTTGTAATGGCAATCGAGAATCGCTTAATTCAGATATAACATGAATTTTGTTCGAGCGATCAGAGTTCTATTTCTTCTCCATAATTCATAACCCTGCAATGGAATCCTTTTGCTTCTACTTTCTTTTTAAAATCTTCCGGATTCACCTGAATAAGCGAGAAAGTATTATAATGCATGGGAATTGCTGTTTTTGGTTGAACAAGTTCTACCGCTTTTACTGCATCGATAATTCCCATCGTAAAATTATCACCAATAGGCAACAACATGTAATCTACCGGATTCATTTCGCCGATAAGTTTCATATCATAAAATAGACCGGTGTCTCCGGTATGATAAACCGTTTTACCGTCAATTATTAAAATTACACCGGCCGGTTCTCCGGCATATTGATTATCCGGTGTTAGCGATCCATGATGCGCTATTGTAAATTTTACTCTGCCAAATTCGAAATTGTATCCACCACCAATATGCATATTATGAGCCGTAAATCCTTTCGAACTGCAATAGTCCGCTAACTCATTAACACAAATAAAGATGGAGTTACATCTTGCGGCAATTTTAAAAGAGTCGCCGAGATGATCTCCATGCGCATGTGTTAAGACTATAAAATCAGCATCCACTTCACCGGACTTTACGGGAGAGGTCGGATTTTCATCTAAAAAAGGATCAATGAGTATCCTTTTCCCGCTTTTACTAGTAATTTGAAATGCCGAATGAGAGAAATATTTAAGTTTCATAAGTCCTCCTTGATTTGATATAAAAAGGGTAAATTTTCTTTTAGCCGGTATATTTAATTATAATTTTAACAATAATAAATCACTATCATTAGTATCCGTTTATAATGAAATTATCCGGTCGTAAAATTGATATCAGCAAACCGGTTGTAAAAAATTATCGCTTTCAAATAAATAAAATCTTCAAAAATCCAAATATAGTTTTCAGTGATTTCATTTTACTTTTTTCATTACCATAAATAGTAGGAATAACTGCAAATCCTATCCTAAAATTCTTTCTTATCGCAAGTATAATAATTTCACTTTCCGCTTCAAAACCATTAAATTTCGGCAAGAGGCTATTAAATATTTCCGTTCGATAGGCTCTAAAACCCGATTGACTATCTAATATTTTTTGTTTTGTCTTTAAACTTAATAAAAAAGATGTTAAACGGTTACTAATTATTCGAGGAAAAGGCATAGTGTTAAAATCAGTTAATCGATTGCCTATCACGAAATCAAAATTTTTTAATTCTTTTACAAGTAGTGGAATATATTTGGGAGAATGTTGAAGATCGGCATCAATAGTAACAGTCACATTATACTTTTCTTTAACACTCTTTTTAAATCCTTCATTTAACGCATAGCCTTTGCCCTTATTGGGATAGTAACTTATTAAAGTTACTTTATCGTTGAAAATAACTTTCTTTTCGGATCCATCGGTAGAGCCGTCATTTACGGCAAAGATATGGTCTACATAAACGGAGCATTCATCAATGATTTTTTGAATATGAATTGCTTCGTTAAAAAACGGAATGACTGCACAAACTTTATTTGTGTTTAAAGTATTGCTCAATAATACCCTTCCAACCTTTAACCCTAGGCGATTTGAATGAATCCGATAATCTCTGTCTTAAAGCTTCTTTAGATAAGCCTTTAATAAGATGACCGTCTTCGGCTAAAGAAATACTGCCGGTTTCTTCAGAAACT
Organism: uncultured Ignavibacteriales bacterium; assembly: GCA_913053915.1. Next base: position 5,689 of record CAJXGP010000072.1, read on the forward strand.
ATCACGCTAATTACATCGGCTTGTTCAGTAATACCTAGCCCGGCTCTATGCCTCATACCAAGAGACTCACCGTTTACCGTTGTAGTCGAAGATAAGGGCAACGTACATCCGGCTGCTTCAATAATATTATTTTTTATAATTACTGCACCGTCATGCAAAGGAGAACGCGGAAAGAATATACTCTGGAGTAAGGCTATGTTTAATTTTGCATCCATGATCTCACCGGTTTCGGTATAACCTCTGATCCCCGTTGAACGGATAATAATCATCAAAGCTCCGTGTTGATGCTGGGATAATTCGAAAGCAGCATTCGCAATTATAGAAGCAGCTTGAGGAGATTCCGATTTAACGAACATCCGGAAGAATGGATTACGTGCAACAATCACCAATAAACGGCGTATCTCAGGTTGAAATAATATAATAAATGCTATTACCCAAATATCGGTTATTAATTTCAGCATCCAACTCAATACCCTTAAATTTGCTGCTTGAGCTATGAATGAAAGGAAAAAAATAATCATTAAACCGATAAAAATTTGGGCTGCAATCGTTCCTTTTAATAAAGTATATAATTTGTATAAAATAAACGAAACAATGGCAATATCGATAAGATCCGTAAAGGTGACCGTTAGAAAGCCTATTCTGAATAAATCAAACATTAAGAATTCTTTCCTAAATATTTCATCAATTTACAAGCTTGAACTCCATTTTCAACATTATGTGTTCGTATTATTCCAGCGCCGTTATTTATTGCGATGCACTCAACCATGGAAGAAGCGTTGTCTCTATTAGATATATCAAGATTCAAGCTTTTCCCGATAAATGATTTTCGTGAAATGCCTATTAAAATAGGATACCCAAGACATTTAAAATCTTCCAATCTTCTAATAATTTCAAAGTTATGTTCAACTGTTTTACCAAATCCTATTCCGGGATCAATAAAAATATTTTTAATTCCATTTTTCTCAGCTATACTTGCCTGCCGGGAAAGAAAGCCATAAATCTCTCTTATCACATCCTCATAGTAAGGATTAAGCTGCATATTTGCTGGTGTTCCTTGAATATGCATTATAATTAAAGCGGCATCATATTTTTTAATAGTATTAATAATTTCAGGTTCAAAAGTTAAACCGCTAATGTCATTTATTATTTTAGCACCTGTTCTTAATGCAATTCCGGCAACCTCATTCTTAGTTGTATCAACGGAAATTATAGTGTCCGGTTTTTCAGTAAGTATATTTTGAATAACCGGTATTATCCTGTCGATTTCTTCTTGTTCGGTTGCTTTTTTCGCTCCGGGTCTAGTCGATTCTCCACCAATATCTATTATCTCTGCACCATCGCCTATCATTTTAATTGCATGTTTAACGGCATCTTCGTGTTTCAAATATAATCCTCCATCCGAAAATGAATCCGGAGTTATATTTAGAATACCCATTACATGTGGAGTATTAAATTCAAAAACTTTGTTTCCAATAGAGTAGGATTTTGAATCGTAATCTTCTAAATTTTTAACAGTTTTAATAATTTTATAACCTAGGTCCTCATCAACGCCGGCAAGTATTTCCCTAGAAATATTTTTTAATTTTGACAAGGAAGCGGGAATGAACAAATCAATTGTTGAATTTTGACACACACTATTCTTATAGCAAATTTCCTTTTCATTTAATACAATCTTTTGAACCTTCTCAGCCAACCGTTCCGGAATTTCACCCATTTCAAGTCCGAATGAACCAAAGTTAAATAAATCCCTGAAAATTTTATATTTTATACTGTATTTTTTAAATATTTCGTAAGTTGAAAGATTTATAAGCTGAATTATCAATCATTTATCCTTTTTAATTTACAATCGTTTTCAATTTAATATTATTTACATCAAAAAAATTGTTTTGATTAAAATATTTGACTTTATAGGATAATCACAAACTAAAAAATATTATTCTCCTCAAAATGGGATCTGAAAAATTTAGATCACTCTTAGCGCGGTAAACCGCAAAAAGAAGAAAGAGCGTAAACATTTACATATTCCGCAATATCTTAAAAGTATGGTTGTATGAATGTATGTTTGATTGAAATGCATAAAAATCTCCTTCTTCCATACAGTCCCAGCGCGGCAAGTTGCAAACATTGTTTTACATCATTTTGCTTTGCTGTAATTAAGTCATTTGGCTTCGCCGTCATTAAGTAAGTTATTGCTTTGTGTCCATTGACTTTTAAATGACTATTGAATGACCAAAGTTTTGAATTATAATAATTTCCTTTCAAGAAA
>CAJXGP010000073.1 GCA_913053915.1 uncultured Ignavibacteriales bacterium
TGCTAATCCTTATATAGCTGCAGAACGCGGATACATAGATGATGTGATTCAACCGAAAGAAACAAAGATTAAATTAATAAAGGCGTTTTTACTTCTGAAAACTAAAGTGGACAAAAACCCTAAGAAAAAGCATGGTAATATTCCGCTTTGATAAAATTTTTAATATGTGTAAATATCTATATGACAATTGGTTAACAAATTCAGCTAATTATTTACTTGATAAATCTAAAATAACAGATTATATTTGAAATAAAGATAAAAAAATGGAGAATTAATGAGGAAAAGGATTTTACCAATAGTTGTTATTTCTTTGTTTGCTTTAATATTTTATTCATGTGGAGCGAATAAAGAAATAGTAAAAAGTGAAAATTCGTCCGTATCGGCAGACAGTATTCAAAAGGTCGGTATTGTATCTGAAATGTTGGAACAAGCTCGTCAATATTATGTAACAGCTCTTTCAAAACAGGAAGCAAATAGCCCCACTGAAGCAGTTTCAAATTATGAAGCATCTTTGAAAATTATAAATAATTTAAGTTATTTCCCCGGAATAGAAAATAATGAAGCTTATACAGAGCTGGAAAATTCTATAATTGATGATTATAAAAAGTATCTGGATAGTTTACCCGAAATTCCATCGAATGTTTCTTTTGCCGCTTTAGAAGAATGGATGGCAAAATCTCTTCCCGAGATTAAAGTAAATAACTTGATAAAGAATAAAATAATAAGTAAGCTCTCAGTCAAATCAACTATTCCTCTAGAAGAAAATTCATACGTAAATCAGTGGTTAGCATATTTTACCGGGAATGGAAGAGGTCATATGAGAAAATGGTTGGTGCGTTCCGGTAGATATTTTCCAATGATGAAAAAAATATTTAAAGCAGCCGGTTTACCTCAAGAACTAATATATTTGAGTATGGTGGAAAGCGGCTTGAATCCTACTGCCCGTTCATGGGCTAATGCAGTTGGGTTGTGGCAGTTTGTTAGATCTACAGGAAGACTTTATGGATTACATTCGAGTTTTTATTATGATGAAAGAAGAAATCCGGAAAAAGCAACCAAGGCTGCTGCCCAACATTTAAAGGATTTATATAACGATTTGGGCAATTGGTATTTAACATTAGCGGCGTATAATGCTGGAGAAGGAAGAATTTTAAGGGCACTCAGTAGAACCGGTGCAACGGATTTTTGGTCGGCGAGAAGATACTTACCGAGAGAGACGAGAAGTTATGTCCCCCAATTTATTGCTATTGCCCTTATATCAATGAACCCTGGGAAGTTCGGATTCAACAATTTGAAGTATTATAAGCCCTTCCGCTATGATGTATTCAAAGTGCACGGTGCGATTGATTTGAATTATCTTGCTAAATGCGCAGGAACAAATCTTGAAACGCTTGTGGAATTGAATCCGGAATTAACTCAGCGAAGTACTCCCGCTTCCTATCCGGGGGGATATCCTTTGAAAATCCCAAAAGGTTCTTATGAAACCTTTGCATCAAATATTGTAAATGTTCCTAAGAGCGCTAGAAGAAATTATTTGGTGCATATTGTCCATAGGGGGGAAAGTTTATATCGTATTGCTCGTCGTTACGGCATCTCCATTAGAGATTTAGCTAAAGCAAATAATATATCCAACAGATCACGTATATATCCGGGAGTAAGACTTAGAATACCGGTTAGTTATTCATCGAACGATTATTATGCTTATAATACTAATACCGTTAAAGCTGTTGATAATACACAAAAAAACAATATTGCTCAAAATTCGATATCCGGCTCTACCGGAGGAGGATATGTGTCTCCTTATTTGGCGTTGAATCCGGATAAACAACCGGACTCAACCAATGAAATTAGTAAAGGCTCTTCACCGGTGACGGCAAAAAACAATACTAATATTTCGAATGATAGTAGTACATTACTGGCAGCGGAAAATCCAACTGATGTACAAAATGCATTAATCCCAAAAGGAACCGTACCGGTTCATTACAGAGTTAAACAAAATGAAAGTTTACTCGGAATAGCTGATCTTTTCAATATCAGAGTTATCGATCTACGCAACTGGAATAATATAGCATATACCGAACCGATAGTTGTTGGACAAGCTCTTACAATTTATGTCCCGAAGGATAAAAAAAATTATTATGCCGGCTTTGATAATCAAACCTCAAGAGAAAAGAAAATTATCAGTGCGAATCTAAAGAACAAATCGAAAGGTCGTTGGATATATCACCGGATTCAGAGAGGAGAAAGCCTCAATTCGATTGCATTGACCTATGGAGCGGATGTCAGTTCATTAAAGGAATGGAATAACATTGACGGAAACAGAATTTATGCCGGGAAAAGGATAAGAATACTTACGGATAAATCAGTAAAATTTGCCACATCTACTGAAAATAGCTCAATCCATGCGAGAACTTCAATGTTTAAATACATAGTAAAACGTGGAGATACTTTCAGTGAATTGTCAATTAAATTCGGCGTTCCTGCGGTCACTCTCAATCGATTAATTGCAGGAAAAACTCTGAAGATTTTTACTAATGATAATCCTGCTTCACTCGGTGATAATACACCGAAAACTTCTGCAAATGTGAATTATTACAGAGTAAAGCAAGGTGATACAATAGGCGGAATTGCCGGATTGTATAAGGTTCATATTGCCGGCATTAGAAGATGGAATGGGTTGCGAAGCAATAGAATTCGTGCCGGTGCAATCCTTAAGATTTTTTCGGACGCAAGCGTAAACGACTTACCGGATAAAAATATTATTAGAAAAAATAAACGTGTAACGAGAATAAATTCCGGTAAGATGCACAAGGTTATCCGTGGAGAATCTTTATGGACAATTTCCAAGGAATATAATACAACAATAAAAAGTCTTAAAGAATTAAACGATTTGAAGAATAATAAAATTAAAATAGGTGCTTTGATAAGAGTTGAGTAATAGGTCCAATAATCTACTCTTGATTTTTTAAGCAAATACTTTTTAATTTAACTTAGTTCTTTTATTTAATAATTTAATAAAGCCGTTAGGGGTGTTACGTTTCACGTGACTGAGAGTAAACCCTTTAACCTGATCTGGATAATACCAGCGTAGGGAAACGTACTGATGAGAATAATTAAGATTTCAGCCGTTTCTTCGGAGCAACCCTTCGGAATTTAAACGGTTTTTTTATTTTAAAGGAAATAAATCATGAAATACTTAATTATTCTTTTTTTATTAATAAGCGCTATTGCAATTGCTCGGCAGAATACAATCAAAGGAAAAGTTACAGATGCAGAAACCCATAATGTTCTTGCTAATGCTAATATTATTATTGAAGGCAAAAAAATCGGCACGGCAAGCAATAAAAATGGTTATTTCAAATTAACCGCTAATATCAAACAGGGTGATATCCTCGTCGTAAGTTACGTCGGATACAATAGTGAAAGAATTAAATTAACAAGAGAAAATTTTATTAAAGCAATGAATATAGCTTTAACGCCGGAAATTATACCTTCTCAGACTGTGCTTGTAGAGGGAAGTATCGGAAAAGAAGGATTTACCCCGGTTACCTTTTCCCAAATCAGAAGAAAGGAAATCGCACAGAATTATACAGTACAGGATATTCCTGAGTATTTAAGTTCATTACCTTCAACTACTTTTTATTCGGAGAATGGTAACGGTATCGGATATAATTATTTAAGTATTAGAGGATTCGATCAAAGAAGAATTTCCGTATCTATAAATGGTATTCCTCAAAATGATCCCGAGGATCATAATGTTTATTGGATTGACTTTCCCAACCTTCTAGGAAGTACTAAAATTATACAAGTTCAAAGAGGTGCCGGTTCAGGTGTTTTTGGATATCCCGCAATTGGTGGTTCGATTAACATAATAACTTCTACATTTTCAAATAAACCGAAATTAAATTTCTCCGCTTTTTCCGGCAGTTATAATACTCGGAAATATGATGCGTCGCTTTCCAGTGGTTTAATAGATGAAAAATATTCCGTTTACACGAATCTTTCTCAAATTTTAAGCAGTGGTTACAGGAATCTTTCATGGGTAAACCTCAATTCTTATTATCTGTCCGCAGTGCGTTATGACAAAAATTTTACTACCCAAATTAATTTTTACGGCGGACTAATAGCTGATGGGCTTGCATATACGGGTTTACCGAAGTTTGCAATAAAAAACAAAAAGCTTAGAAGAGATAATTATTCTTATTGGGAAGCGGATAAAAATCATTTTACTTACGCAATTCCTAGGAGACCTTCGGAAATTGAAAATTATTCTCAGCCACATTATGAATTGTTAAATGAATATAGAATCAGTAGAAAGGTTACTTTCAATTCTGCTTTATTTTTAATTATTGGAGACGGCTTTTTTGATTATGATGGTACAGGTCTTGATACAACTGCTTTACATTTAACTTCGCAATTCGGGTTTTATCCGACGACAAATCCTTCAAATTTATTAATTCGAGCTGAAGTAGATAATACTCAATATGGTTGGATCCCCAAGTTAAGTTACACTCAGAAAAACGGTGAATTAATTGTTGGAGCCGAATTCAGAAAACATAAATCAATACATTGGGGAAGTGTCGAATATGGCTCAAATTTACCGGCCGGAATTAGTAAAGGGTACAGAATATACTATTTTAATGGTGGAAAAGATATGATCAACGGTTTCGTTCATGAAAGTTATAAATTAAATAATAAATGGAATTTTTTGGGCGAAGTGCAATTGGCATACCACAAATACAAATTTTATAATGAACGTTTCTATCATCATAATTTTTCAATTAACGGCTTATACATTAATCCAAGACTAGGTGTAAATTATAAATTTAATAAAAATCAAAATGTTTATTTTTCTTATGCAAGGGTAACTAGCGAGCCTCGTTTGAGCACATATTATTTGGGAGAAGAATCTATTTGGGGTGCTGTGCCTCAATTTGAAAAGAATTCCAACGGTACATATAATTACAATAAACCTTATGTAAAGCCGGAAACTATGAATGATTTTGAACTCGGTTCATCCTTTATTGGGAAAGTCTATAATATTTCACTAAACTTTTATTATATGTTGTTCAATAACGAAATTGTTAAGAACGGAAAGCTGGATATTTTTGGTCAGCCTATTACCGGTAATTTTAATGCTACGATGCATAAAGGAATAGAAATTTCGGGAACTTTTAAACCGATAAAGAACTTTGAAATTATTGCAAATGCAACTTACAGTAATAATACAATTATAAACGGAACAACTTATTTAGCATATAATAATGGTAAAACGGTAAGTTTAAATTTGGATGGGAATAAGTTGGGCGGATTTCCGGATTTTTTAGCAAACCTTGTATTTACGTATAAGCATAAGAATTTCTTCCTTCAATTATCCGGTAAGTACGTCGGTTCATTTTATTCTGATAATTATGCCGCTCATCTATTGCAATACCTAACTGAATATCCCGGGTTGGTTGATTATTCGGACAATAAAAACGAAGCTTATTTTACTGCTGATTTTACAGGTAGTTATGAATTTACGGTTTTCCATTCACTGACGCCGGCACGAATAATTTTCCAAGTCAATAATATATTTAATAATTTATATTCGGCTAATGCTATAGGCAAAGAGTTTTTCCCGGCGGCTGATAGAAACTTTCTAGTCGGAATACGACTTGGATTATAATTTTTCCTTATTTTTGTTCAAATAAGTATTAAGCCCCTGTATTTAATCGAGTATAAATGCAGAGGTTTCTTATTCTTTTAATTTCTAAAATTTATTGGGTTTAAGATTGGAAAAATGTATTATACTTGCAAACGGAAGGGCACCGAAAAAATCCGTTATTAATTATCTCTTAAAAAGAAATTATTCAACTATAATATGTGCCGACGGAGGTGCAAATTCTGCTATGAAGTTGGGAATTGTACCTGATTATATTATAGGAGACTTGGATTCCGTCCATAAATCAACTTTGGATTATTTTAAGGCTTCTTCTAAAATAATAAGGATTCATAGACAAAATGATACCGATGTTGAAAAATGTCTTAAGTATGTCGTTAAAAATGGTGCTGCTGATGCTATTCTACTCGGTGTTACAGGTGACAGATTAGATCATACTTTCTGTAATCTAGGAATAGTTTTAAAATTTTTTGATAAGATTCAAATTAAAATTATTGCGGAAAATTCCATATTAGGTGCTTTTAAAGGGAACGTTATTTTGAAAACCGTATCAGGGGAAACTATTTCACTTTATGGTATTGATTTGAAAACCAAAATTACTTCAAAAGGATTAAAATATCCTTTAAAAAATATTGCTCTTCCGTTCGGAATAAAAGAAAGTACTAGTAATGTTGCATTATTTGAAGATGTTAAACTGAAAATAACAGGAGGTACGATTTTTATTATTCGTGATTTTAATACCGTAAAAAAGTATGGTCTCATTTAGTACACTCGATATAATAGTAATAGTATTTTTCTTTTCAAGTGTATTGGCAATCGGATTCTTTTTTGGAAGGAAAACGGGAAATGATGCCGATGATTATTTACTTTCCGGTAGAAAAGTAGGTTTATTCCTTTTTATTTTAACAAACGTTTCAACCTGGTACGGAGGAATACTTGGAGTAGGAGAATTTGCTTATCGTTACGGTATTGAAAGTTGGTTTACTCAAGGATTTCCCTATTATGTATTCGCATTTTTATTTGCTCTGTTTTTTGCCAGGAAAATCCGTTCCGCTTCATTATTTACAATTCCGGATAAACTTTCTCAAGAATACGGGCGAAAAGTTGGATTGTTTGCGGCAATTTTAGTTTTCATTTTAGTATCACCTGCACCGTATTTACTGATGACGGCAACTCTCATCAAATTAATGTTCGGAACAGGATTTATTTTAAGTTTGATACTTGCTTTTTTATTATCCGTAGCGTACTTGCTTAAAGGGGGTTTCCGTTCAAATATTTATGCAGATGCATTACAATTTTTTGTTATGTTTGCAGGCTTTATAATAATTCTGTTTATCTCATATCAAGACTACGGTGGAATTAATTTTCTAAAGGCACATTTACCGGTTACCAATCTTGAACTTTCCGGTGGAGCATCACCTACTTATTTGATTGTATGGTTTCTAATTGCTTTATGGACATTTGCAGACCCCGGTTTTCATCAGAGATGCTATGCCGCCAAATCCGGCGATGTGGCAGTAAAAGGAATTTTGATATCAATCATCTTCTGGGCGCTTTTTGATTTTTTAACCACTTCCACCGGGCTTTACTCCAGAGCTGTAATACCAAATTTGAAACAACCTGTTAATTCTTATCCTCTATTAGCGGAATTGATTCTTGGACCCGGGCTAAAAGGTATCTTTTATGCCGCTTTATTCGCAACCATTATGTCAACATTAAATAGCTTTTTATTTTTAAGCGCAACTACAATCAGCCGTGATTTTATTTTCCAATTAAGTAGGTTTAAAAGAGAAAGCAAATTGAAAATTTATACTATATATGGACTGATTATTTCGGGAATTATATCTATTATATTCGCTTATACTACTCCTTCGGTAATAGAAATTTGGTATACAATCGGATCATTTTGTATCCCCGGTATGATAATTCCTGTAATCAGTTCTTATTATACCAAGTTAAAAATTAATAATCGAATTTTATTCATTGAGATGCTCGGAGCGGTGGGAAGCAGTGTTTCATGGTATTACATCAGACCATTATTTATAAATTCTAAAATTATTACTGAAATTGAACCTATGTTGGTTGGGTTATCGATCGCCATCTTAATACATTCTTACGGTATCCTATTAAAGAAGTTCTCTTTTTCAAAATGGAAAGTATAGAAGTGTCGGTTAAATCTTTGTTTTTTCCCGTAAAAAAAAATTGGTTTGTAAAGAAATTAAGGCGAAATAATATTTTGATGTGCTATTGATTAAAATTGTTCTAATTTCTAATT
>CAJXGP010000074.1 GCA_913053915.1 uncultured Ignavibacteriales bacterium
TTTTAAATGGTCATTTGCATCTCTTCTAATATTTCGTATAGCTATTTTGAAATCTTCTCCAAACTTTTTAATAATTTTAACTAATTCCTTTCGCCGTTCTTCATTTAAAGGGGGTACAGGAATTTTTAAATTAGCGCCGTCGCTGACAGGATTAAATCCGATGTTCGCTTCAAGGATTGCTTTCTCGACATTCGGTACAACCGATTTATCCCAAGGTGTAACCGACAAAGTATGAGCATCTAAAACAGTGATGCTGGCAAGTTGATCAATAGACGTCATATTATTATAATAATCAACTTTTATTCCGTTAAGTAAAGCTGTGGTTGCTTTACCGGATCTAATTTTACTGGTCTCACTTCTAAGAGCATCCAATGATTTATCCATTCTAATTCTTGCATCTTTAATTATTTGTTCCATAATTACCTCTGATTTTTACTGCATAATAAGTATTTTAAAAGTAATTGAGTTATTTCATTACAAAAGATAAAGTTGAAAATATAATTTATAAATAAATATACTCATAAAAAAATCTATAAGTTGATATAATACCAAGTAGCTACATGATATTAAATATATTATAAAGCACCAATTTGTGTACTGATTACATTTTATTTATCAAACTTGTTAAAAGTTCTAAACATCTTTCTGATTGAAAAAAACATAGGATGTATTGAGTCACCCGTTCTCTCCTTAATCGTTAACCAAGATTTTAAATCATCTTCGGTATCAATATCAGAAAGGAGTGTTAGAATTTTAAAGTTAAGATTCCGGTTTTTTAATCTTAAAATAGTATCTTGGAATACAGTGGCTGTACTCCATTTTATATCTTGGAAAAGATCACAATAATTTTTTTTTAATCCCAACAAATAATATCCGCCGTCATTAGTGGGACCTATAACTACATCATAAGTATCCAGAGCTGTAAAAGCATGATTAATGATATCCGAAGAAATATCAGGTAGATCGGTTCCCACAATTATCGCCTTATTTGCATCTTTATTGAAAACGATATTGAATGCATTCATCATTTTTTCTCCTAAATTCTTACCTTGCTGTTCATAGAGAAAAAATTCCGTATCAGTCCAATTTTTTGTAGTAATTTTATTTTTATTTCCGCTGTAAAACAAGTATCCGTTCACATTAAATGGGAATAATTTTTCACATTCTGTAAATGTATGCCGAGCACATAACCTGTAAAATTCTAATGCAAAGTCAGGCCCAATTGTTTTACTCAATCTGGTTTTAACTTTCCCAGGTTCAGGAAACTTTGCGAAAATTATAACGGCATCTTTATTTTTCATTATAACGATTTTTTTAAAGCATTGAATTAAGAATATTAGAAAGATTTAAGGTCTGTATATTTAACCTTCCAAAATAATTTAATCAATAGAGAAACAACGATACTGCCGATTCTTGATTGAATCGATAATGCGCTGTACCCTTGAATTGCTTCAAGTAATACTGTGTAGCACTCGCATTCTTAGCAAACTTTGCAGTATTATCAGTTGAATTATTATCAACCATCACTGATTTCATAAATTAATTTTGTTTTGTACTTGTTAAAAATTTTCTGTATAATTTATAAAATAAATTTGAATTTACAGATTTAGGTTTAATCAAAGAAAGTTTTTTGATAAAAAATATTTTTTCCTAAATTAAATTAAAAGGAGTGAATTATAAAGTATTACCGTTAGACATATAATTTAGTCATTGAACGCAAAAATGTGACTTTTATAACTCTTTAATTCTATAAACAATCCATTGGTTTTAATTTCATTAACCGATCGATTAAACACATTATCCGTCATTAAATCAAGCAGGGATATATTTTCGTTTAGCGTAGTAATATCAAATTTTAATCTGCAGTAAGAAGTGCCGGATGAATAATTAATAACAATAACCCTGATTTCATTTTTAAATTTCCATTGCCAAGTTAAGATATTTTGAAATGAAAGATTATTTTCGCCGACACTTTCGGGATAAAGCTGTTTCCAGTCGCCAAATTTAAAAATTTCATGTTTAGTAATATTAAGGATTAAATCATAAAATTGACTAACGGTAGTAGATACTTTTTCAACCGGTTCTCTTCCAAGTTGAACCGGAAGTTTGATCTTCTTACCTTCAAATTGTCCGTCATAATAAAGTTTCATACCTTGGATAGTACTTATTATCGTAGTAGCTGCAAAAGATTTATATTTCCCAAGTTTAGTTATTGCACGTGATTCATCATGATTCTCCAAAAACCTGACGGATTTAAGCTGGGAATTCTTATCAGCCTCCAGATGTTCTCTTATTCCTTGTATATCATCCGATTCCAATCGATCGAGTAATCTTTTATCATAAGTAAAATCAAAACCTAACTGTTGGAGTTCCCATTCAAGGTCCCAGTATGCTTCGGCAATAAAAATAAACTCCGGAGATTTTTCTTTAACCTTTTTTATAGCTTCCTCCCAAAATTCACTTTTAGGTTTATCATTACCATAATGTTCAATACTACCCAACCAGGTATTTTCAAATACATTATTTAACGAAAGCATAGCCATATCACACCTCACACCGTCGCACAGCTCTGTTAGTGAAAGTAAAATATTAATCATAAATTCTCTAGCTTCGGAATTGAAATAATTTACTTGAATTGTATCTGTCCAAGCAGGGAAAAAAGGATCTCTTCCATGAGCAAAAATTTCCTGCGAATTTACCTGTGGTCTAAAAAACGTGAAAGAATCGTTATTTAATAATTCTTCATTACCCTTTAAAAATATTTGAGGGTGAGTTTTTATGAATTTTGACGATGCTCCTAAATGATTAGGAACAAAATCGAGGATTAATTTTATACCTTCTTCATTCATTTGATGTTTTAATTTTAACAAATCATCTTTACTTCCAAGAGCTGGATTAACTTCATAACTATCGATTGCATAAGGAGAACCGGTAACATCTTCTCGCTTCCAATCTTTCAAACTTCTATGGTAAGAAGCAATAAGATCTTCCTGAAAACCACAGCTATCAATTAAATCCGTACACGTTTTCCAAATTCCCATCAACCAAATAAAATCGAATCCTTTATCAGCCAATCGGGAAATATAATTTTTGGGAATTGCATTTAATTTTTTACCGCCTGTCAATTTATTTAACCGTATTATCGTGTTAATTTCGTATAGTTTAGGATTATGTAACATAATGTTGAAATAAATTATTAAGTAATTTGGGAAATTGTATAAAGTAAAATATAATATTAAGAAAAAAAATAATACATAATGTAATTATGCGCGAGATAAGATAAAAAAAATCTGTAATTTATACACGTAATTTTTACATAGTGATGGATAAAATTACGTAATTGCAAAAAAGAATATTACTGCATGGAATAACATTCTTTTTTAATTAAATGAATTTATTTCGATTTTATATGATTAAAAACAAAAAGGGATTGCAATAATCATATTTAGTTAAACAAATTAGGATTATACCATTCCAAAATATAGGTCAAATTTAAGCGGGAATAATATTTAAAATTTGTGGATGAATCTTTTGGCATAATTTCTGCTTCTACTTCGATCATTCCAATGTAGTATAAAAATTTATCTGATTAAATAACAAAAGTACTTATTAAAACAATATAAAATATTGAATCACTAACCGAGGTAAGAAATGGTTCAAAACTTGGGTGAACTATCAGGCGTTTCTCAAACAAACAGTTCTATAAAAGATTTATTTAATAAAAACGGACTTGAAAGTGAAATTGAAAAGTTTGTAGACAACGCAGTACTAAAAATAAAGTTTTCAATAATCCTTAAACCTGCTATTATTTCATTTATCGCACTATTAATATCATTTTTTATCGATGTATCTTGGGTACCTTTTCTCGGTAATGTTTCCACAAATATAGCTCACTATCTTTTCCCATCTTGGAATCCTACCTTTGAAGCATTCACTCCATTTACTTTTTGGTGGCTTCCGTTAGCAATATATATATTATATGTTTTCCTTTCTTACTTAGTTTTTAATAAACTAAAAGTGGAATTAGTAAGAACACCCGCTTCTGAAACAATCGATAGAATTATGAATTCTTACACTAGTATTATCGACAGTATCTCTACGGCTCTTCCTTTGATTGGTGCAGCAATTCTTCTTTTAAGTATTCGACTTGGCGAAGAAGTATTTTTAGGGCTCTCCGTTCCTTTTGAAATAAAAGCATTGATAGTTCTAGCATTAGGTAAATTGTTCGAACCTATTCTTGATCAAATGGGTATCGAATTTCAAAATGTTGTAAACCATGTGAAGGATGTTAAAGAAAAATATTTTTCCAGGGTTCAAACCGAAAACTCAATAAACATCTTAAAAAAATTGGGAGGAGGTAATAATGATCACATCACCTCTCAAATAAGTGAGAATTCGGTAAAATTGCTGGGGGATTATAATGATGCATTACATAAGACCTATTCATTGAGCGAAGCTTTAGTAAAGAACTACAACTCTCTCCATTCTATAATTGAAAAAATTAATAAAATGGAAAATATCACCACAGAAAGACTCGAACAAATTAAAATGCTTTCCCAATCTATTGCCCAAGCAGCTAACTCTCTAAATGATGAAAAAACCGTAGCGGGATTAAAATATTTAGAATCAATGGTTGTTAAGAGGTGATGAATAAATATGGTACGAAAAAATAGAGACAGCAAATTTATAATTTACCAGGTATTGTACATCTTTGTAATAACTGTTTTAGCTATTAAAGGAGCTAATTTGAATTTACATGCAGTAGTTCCAAAAGATAAAGCCGTATCAATGACTGTTCGTGATTCACTTGTAAATTTAATTGATTCCTTATATACACAGGGCACTAAGTTTGATATTCAGATAAATCCGGTAAAAGAAGAAAATGTTCAACTGAAACACAAACTTACTTCTTTGAACAAAAGAATACAAAAGCTAACCTCCACCATGAAGACAGAAGTCCATTTACCGCCTAAAACCGATAAAAAACCGGAAGAACAAACTATACTTCAATCCCCTATTTCAAAGGAACAAACATTTATTCAATATACTTGGAATATCGCTAAAAATACCGGTAATGTTTCCACAAGAATTTATGATCCAAAAGATATGACTCACCCAATTGTGGTAATACCTCCCGGTACTAGTAAAAAATTTAACTTGATGGGGCAAAAAGTTGTTATCGCAAAATACGGCGGTCAAGAACAAAGAATAAAAGTTTTACCGAATAAAATTCCCCAAATTATAATTCAAAAAGTAACCACTAAAATGAGTGGTGATAATACATACGTACAAGATCTACAACGAATAACGGTTTACACAGTCACTATCGTCGATGATCGCCCGGGACAATTAAAAGTAACTTATTCGGGACCTATCTCCGTATTAGGGCCATATAAAGATAATGACGGTAATCTTGTTTATAATGTATCGCTTAAACTTGCTTTTACTCAAAACAGTTTTGACAATTGGGTAGATAAAGTCGGTGATAAAACTGAAACCAACGGTCGTTATAAAGTCAACTTTTTCTTTACCGTTGATGATACGATTTCGAAGGCACATGTACAAGCAGGAGCATTATTTTACTTTACGGATTATTCAAAATAACATACTTAAAAACGGAAAATGAATATTATGGAAAAAAACAAATTATTTTATTACTTAGTATTTATGTTGATTTCGCTACCTGTTATTACGTTAGCCCAAAATGAAGAACAAAATAAAATTCTTTATTTTCAAATGGAGCCACTGAACGATAGTCTGTTTATTAAAATTCAGAAAGAGGTATATGTAAATCCTCCGGATCCAAAAGCAGAAATTATAGTGGACCTTAGAGATCCTAATAATGAAACAGTTTCAATTAAAGGTACGTTATACCCTTTTTTAGCTTTTACACCGAAAACAAGAGCACAAATTATAACATATCCTTTTAAAATTGATCTTGCCAATAACATTACATTCATTAGTGTATTCACTAATGTTTTTAATAAGATGAATTTTCATAAATTCTTTTCACCTCCGACCAAATATGAAATTTCATCTACCTTAGGATATATAAATCCGTTTTTGCAGCTATTCGGAGGAGAGAGATTTGGTATACCGATTAAAGGAAATCTTGGATTTTCTTTTGGTATAGGTACGCCTTATTCGGCTCCATTGGAAACAAATTTTATTGAGGCTAATTTTAATATTCTTGGTTTTTCGGCAGGGTTCATTGGTTCGGATAATAGCTTTATTGAAATAAAAAGATATAACAATCATAATAATTTATATGTAACACTCGGTTATCAATTTGGATATGTTATTCCTTTCGGTAATTTCTTTAAGTTGAGTTATATAAAAATCATTAAGAAACCTACCCCCTCACTATTAACGCTGTATCATAGGTATGATATATTGGGATATCATGCCAAAGTACTTAATGGTTCTTATGTAAATTGGGAGTTTAGATACCCTATCAGCGTACTGGGTTCTACCCGCGGTAAATTTTATATCGCCCGTTATGTAGATGAATGGCATATTGGATTCACCGGCAGGGAACTCTCATTAGGAGGCAGCACTTTTGATTTTAGCTTCGATGCAATGCCAATCAGCAATGTCCGTCAGCCTCAATACGAATTTAATATTTTAGTACAAAAGTTTGCCAGCGACTGGGCATTTAGTGCTTTTGCGATTGGACCATCCTTTACATTATCAAAAACAAATAAAGGAGATTTTGGTTTACTTTCAATTTTTTTGAATATGAGAATAAAAGTAGGAACCTCATTTTAAATTATCATTATTATGAATTTAGCGGAACTTCCGGCTAAAAAAACAGGGAATATCTATATAAAGTAAATCAGCATTTAACCTAATAAAATCAACTATTGAATTCACATCATAATATTATTCTTCCGTTATAAGTTTGCTTTTAAATTAAAATAAATTGTATGATAATCCAAGTTGAAGTGCTTCTTTAACTTGGGTCTTAAATGATTCGGCTTGATTATAGACAACAAACACATTTATGTTCACATTCACAAAATTATTTATTTTCGCTGTAAGCATATTATTCCAATAAACGTCCCAAATTCCCAAATCTTCAAATTTACCGAATAATGATAGCTTTGTGCTGAATTCCAAATTTTTTGCTAATGTAAGATCAAACTCAGTTACAGATTGAATACCCGTTTCAAATTTAGATTTTTCGATTGTGGAAGTACTAGGATTGTCGGATGCATTATTAAATTTATTTGTGAACGATTCCTTAAAACCAAGGCGGGTTTTAAACCAACTTGTTTTATCGTAAATAAAACCGGTTGCTTGTACAACATAAGCCGGATCAAAAAAACTTGAAACTTTAACTATTGGAGTAACATTTTATTTATAGCCGGTTACTAATTGAGTCCTTATAGTATTTGAAACATACGGTTTTACCGGCCAATATATATTTTTTGAAAGAACATTTTCTAAAATAAATTCATTATCGGTTACTTTAGAAATTTCTGAACCGACTTTTGATTTTCCCCAATTTAATTTCAAATAGTTTGTAACTGTCCAACCGTTTGCGGAATAGTCTACATGAAAATCACCGAGCAATGAAAATGCCAAAGAGTTATCGCCGCCATTTGCCTAATTATTTAAAGCTGTTTGACCTAAATTAAAGCTGACTATACCTTTTGTCGTCCAATGAGTTTGTTCCTTTTCAGTTTGTTGACCTATAATTAATGATGTATTTAAAACAAATAGTAGAATGAAATATATTTTGCTCATGGTTATCCTTATGAAAATGATTGTTTTTGATGTGGATTGATTAAATTGAATAAAACTTAGAATATTATTTTTAATATAGAGCCAAATAATTAAAAGTATGTAAAAAATAATATATTGGGAAGATTGTCAAAGTTTAATTTATCATACCGGGACGAAATTTTTGTTGTA
>CAJXGP010000075.1 GCA_913053915.1 uncultured Ignavibacteriales bacterium
CTAGTTGAGCCGCATATTTCTGAGAAGGTCTCTTTGCTGGGAGACAAAGTTAATCAGTACGCATTTAAAGTGGCTCGCGATGCAACCAAGGCCGAAGTCGCCGAAGCGGTCGGCTTTGAGGGTGCTGCACGCATGCGCAAGCAGGAGATGATCTTCGCGATCCTCAAGGCGCACGCCAGAAAGGGTGAGCAGATTTGCGGTGAGGGCGTGCTGGAGGTGCTTTCCGATGGCTATGGGTTCCTGCGTTCCGGCGACAGTTCCTACCAGGCCGGACCCGACGATATTTATGTGAGTCCAAGCCAGATCCATCGCTTCAATTTGCGCGGTGGCGATTCAGTGGTCGGTCGTATCCGTCCGCCCCGGGACAACGAGCGTTACTTCGCGCTGCTCAAGGTCGACAGCATCAACGATGACAAGCCCGAAGCGGCGAAGACCAAGATCCTGTTCGAGAACATGACGCCGCTGTTCCCCAAGGAACGCTTCACCATGGAGCTTGGGAATGGCTCCACCGAAGACATTACCGCACGTATCATCGATTTGATGGCACCGCTCGGCAAGGGTCAGCGGGGCTTGATCGTTTCGCCGCCGAAGGCGGGCAAGACCATGATGCTGCAAAATATTGCCCATTCGGTTGCGCACAATCATCCCGAATGCACATTGATTGTGCTCCTGATCGACGAGCGTCCGGAAGAAGTGACCGAAATGGCGCGTTCGGTAAAGGGCGAAGTATTGTCTTCCACCTTCGACGAACCGGCCACACGTCACGTGCAGGTAGCCGAGATGGTGATCGAAAAGGCCAAGCGCCTGGTCGAGCACAAGCGCGATGTAGTGATTTTGCTCGATTCCATTACCCGTCTGGCGCGTTGCGAAGAAACTATAAAGTTATCTATTTTTCTAGGATTTTCCATTCCCTTTTTAATACCGGATTTTGTAATTTCATTAAATAAAACGCGATTTATTTTAACATCCGTATCTGAGTTTAATATATCAACAATGTCTTGTGCTATAGCTTCCCCTTCGCGGTCGGGGTCAGTTGCAATATATACATTATTACTTTTTGAAGCTAGATTTTTAATCTTCTTAATTATATCCCCTTTACCTCGTATATTAAGATATTGAGCCTCAAAATTATTATCAACATCCACACCTAATTTTGTTTTAGGTAAATTTCGAATGTGTCCAACCGTAGCTTCTACAATATAATCTCTGCCGAGATATTTATTAATTGTTTTGGCTTTAGACGGAGACTCTACCAATACTAATTTTTTCTTCATTTCATTCTTGCTTTATGTTAATTTCCCAAATCTTTTTGAATTAATATTAGCTTCTGAATTTAATTTATCAGCATATTCAGTAAGTTAATAGTAGAATCACTCATGTTTTTTCCGTTTATAAATTTTCATTCGTGAGTCTCATCTAAAGATTAAAAACATTGTAGTATTTTAATAATTATAACATAATTAACAATCAATAGATCACAAATAAAAGGTTTTTAACTTGTTTCTGATTTTATTAAACATTCCAACTATGATTTAATATGAGCGCACTTTGAAAAAACATTTTCATTAAATTTTTTCTCCTTTACTTTTGGAAAGTGATTTAACAAAACCAATAATAATATATATTGAAACTTCTACAAAACATTATATAAAAACAATCTAAAAAGTTCAAATTCAATACTGTCATTATTGAGCGGTACCAAAAGTTTTCACACTAAAAGAGATTTCCCTGTTACTTCGTCCAAAAGTCTCCTCCAACTCACTTTCCTCTTAAATCTAATTGAAATTAAAATCTTTATTCTTAAGGCTAATTAAACAAAATAATGTCTTTTAAGCAACTCATTTTCTTTACGTTTCATCAGCAAGCGATTGCTTTTCTTCTTATCATCATAATTTAACAAATGTAGAATCCCATGGATTACAAGTCTGCTTATTTCATTATTTAAAGATACCTTAAATCGATTGGCATTAATTTCAGCATCTTCAACCGAAATAAATAATTCTCCATCTAAATTTGAATGACTTCCCGAGTAATTAAACGTAATTATATCCGTTGGATAATTATGCCTTAGATATATTTTATTTAGCTCAAAGATACTTTCTGAAGAAATAAAATTTATTATAAGTGAAGAAATATTAAAAGACAAATCTTTTTTAAGTTTACTAATTAATTTATGTATTCGTAATTTTCCAATATTGGTTCCATCTTCACAATTTACAAATAAACTTTTAACCACCGTTTCCCAATTTTTATTTTTGAATATTTTATAAAAACTAAAAATTGATTGTTAACCCTTCCTGTGCGCCGATACAAATTATATTAGATTTCTCTTTTTTTAAAAAAGTATCCGTCTCATCTATAAGAGCATCAATCTTCGAATCATTATAATCCGGATTATAATGAAATAAAATCAAATGCTTAACTTTAGCTATTATACTAAAATATGCAAGTGAAATATTGCTCGAATGTCCCCAACCTTTCTTTTTTCTAACCGTATTTTCATCATACATAGAATCATGAATTAGATAATCACATTCCTTACAAAATTCAATTAGTTTACGATTCAGTTTTTCAATTTCAACATATTCATAAGATTTACCGGAATTTCCACATAAAATTTCATTATCCGGAATATACACTAACGATTTCTTCCCTATCTTTACTTTATACGTAAGCGCATCGGCAGTATGATTTGAGCGATAAGTTTCAACCATTACATTTTTAATATTAAACGAATCGTTATAATTGACAGTCTGAAATTTAACAAAAGCATCAAACTCTGAAATATTAATAGGAAAATGATTAGGAACCATCTGATTACTTAAAACCGATTTAACATCGGCGTCGTCAATCGTAAGTCCATAAAACGTTATAATATTATTTTTTTTAAAAAGCGGCCGGAAAAAAGGGATCCCCTGAATATGATCCCAATGATAATGACTTATAAGAATGGGGATATCGGAAAAATTTAGTGTATTCTGCAAATAATTACCCAATTCTCTTAAACCGCTTCCGGCATCGAGAATTATTATTTCGTCATCCTTGATACGAATCTCTACACATGGTGTATTTCCTCCATACTTACACGTTTTTCTACCGGGTACCGGGATAGAACCTCTTGTCCCCCAGAATTTTATAAACATTATAATCTTAAAAATTATTTATAGAATCTATCGTAATATCGGAATAATTCTTATACTTCAAAGCGGAAGCTTCAAATTCTTTTATTTCATCATCGGTTAAATTTCTGATAATTTTTGCAGGAATACCTCCTACCAATTTACCGTCCGGTACAACAAACCCGGGTTTTATAACTGCACCGGCAGCAACCATAGAATTTCCGCTTATTACGGCACCGTCTAGTACAATAGCACCCATTCCAATAATGCAAAGGTCTTCAAAAAAACTGTACACCCGTGTAAAGTAACACAGTGTCCGATAGTTACCTTATTACCGATATTTAAAGGATATTTATTGTTGGTTACATGAAGCATACAGCTATCTTGAACATTTGTCAAACATCCTATTTTAATATAATGAACATCGCCCCTAATAACTGTGTTGTACCAAACACTAGAATTTTCGCCGATATTTACATCACCGATTATTTTGACTCCGGATGCTAAAAACACATTTGGTGAAATTACGGGAAATTTATTTACGTAAGGAAACAGCTTAATTTCCTCGGCTAATTTTTTGCGTATTCCGGAGGTATCCATCCTTTTCTGTTCCACTTTTTTAATTCAAGAGTAACATTACCAATGATAACTTTCATTTTTGCCAATAGAGGAATAGCGGCATCATCATTGGAAAACCAACCTTCAAAATGCCCTGTTAATCCAAAAATACTTATAAAATTTGTTGTGCCGTCAATTTTTACACTTGAAATTTTATAATTTACCGCATCAATTGAAATAGGTACTACGTTTTTATAAAAATTTATGTGTGTATAAACTTTTTTTTCATTCACGAAACACGGAAGATTTACAGACGTATCTTTCCCTGTGTTCATTCTCGTATAAAATAATATTGAAAGACCATCTTGATATTCGGTATTTGCAGTAGTCGTAGAATCCGTCCATATTTGAGGTGGAAAAACCCTTCCTTTTATAATTTTTATTTCAGATTTTTTGTAATTGAAATAATAATTAGTATAACTGCTGTAATTGTCGTATTTGACGATACCGTGAAAATATTTTGAAAAATAATCGGGTAATAACATGGTTTCGTAAATTTGATGAAGATTTACAAAGGGAATTCCCGGATAAGAATCGATGTATGCTACTGCATCATAATATGTAATACCGTCGAATATTTTTTTGCTTTTTACGACTGTTCTTACAACGCCTAATTTTAAAAACAAATAACTGACCTCATACGTTAAATCTTCTCCCACTTGGAGTTGTTTTGTTCCTGTTATTTGAAATTTATAAGTATAATGTTCTACTTTTGGGTTAAATAACTCAACAAAAAATAAGACGGAAATTACAGAAAATATTTTTAATGAATATATCATTTTAACTTTTCTAATTGTTTTGCTTCGCTAAAGAGAGTAACGGCTTTTAAAAACTGATTATCATGTCTGATCATCTCTTCATACCAACCTTTGTTATTCCAGAAATTTCGAGCAATTTGAGCTTTTAATCTGGCTTTGATATAATTCTCATCCCTTTTATACTCGTTTAATTTTATTTTTACACCTTTTGATTTGGAGAAAGCAAGGAAATCATTCATATCTTTTGGAGAAAAGCTAAAATTCACTATAAATTTTTTCAAATTATTACCGTACAACGACTCAATTCGCTTTTTGTTAGAATTTAAATATGAAAGAACAAATTGATATAATATATTGTTTCTGAGTAAATCAATTGTGAATTTTGTTAAGCTGTCTGCTTTTACAATATAATCGGGAGTAATTCCTCCGTCCCCGTAAACAATTCTACCGTCATGTGTATGAAACACAGGCAATTTATTATTATACTCTATAGTATGTTCAAGATTATTGCCGGTTGGTTCGTTTTCGGCGCCGGCATCTTTATAATATTGAGCCCAACTTAAGCCTTTGTAATTCCGTTGAATTAATCTACCGGAAGGAGTATAATAATGTGCGACGGTAAGTCTTAGAGCTGAACTATCGGGCAATTCAAACTGACGTTGAACTAATCCCTTACCAAAAGTTGTTTCACCCACAATTAAGGCTCTATCCCAATCTTGCATTGCTCCTGATACAATTTCACTTGCAGAGGCGCTTCCCCTATTTACTAATATAATCAGGGGTAAATTCTTATAAGGTGCGGGATTAGTAGCGTCATATACCTCATCAAATTCGGTTCTTCTTCCTTTAGTATAAACTATTTTTCTGTTGTTATCAATAAAAAGATTAACTACTTTTACGGCTTGATTAAGATAGCCTCCAGGATTACCCCTTAAATCCAGAATCAATTGCTTCATCCCTTTTTTCTTTAAAGATGATAAAGCCTTTGAAAGTTCATCAAAAGTAGTCTCGGAAAATCTATTAACCTCAACGTAGCCTGTTTTATTATTATACATAAAATAAGTATCAACCGAATACAGAGGTATTTTAGCTCTTGTTATAATATATTTAATAGAATTTTTAACGCCATACCTAATAACAGTGATCGACACATGTGAACCGGCTTTTCCGCGTAACTTATTACGTACTTCATCATCTGTTAAATCGATTGCAGATTTGCCGTTTATTTTAACGATTCGATCTCCGGGCAAAATCCCTAATTTCTGGCTTGGACCGCCATTAATTGGAGATACAATCATCAAAGTATCGTTAACAATTTGGAATTCAATTCCTATGCCGCTAAAACCTCCATGAAAAGACTCTTCCACATTCAGCAATTGTTTAGGCGGTATATATACAGAATGCGGATCAAGTTTCTTTAGCATACCGTTTATAGCTGCAACAACTAATTTTTGTGTATTGACTTTTTCTACATAATACTTATCGGTATAAGTTAAAACATCATTAAACTTTACGATACTATTACTTAAATTATCATCGAAAAAAGTTCTTTGAATTCCAATTCCAAAAGCAATACCGATTGTCAAAATTAAAATTCCTAAAAGTAAATTAAATCTGTTCAAATTCATTTTGTCTCCAATTCAATTTATCAGAATGATGCTGAAAAACTTAAAAATAATTCTGCTTTTTTTACCGAAATGGAATTTTGCAGAGAGTTATGTAAAAAATAAACATTTAATTTAGTAAAGATTTCCTTAAATGGTTCATAGCTCAAAGAGAAAGTAAATTTTCTCAAATATTCTTTAGCACCGTCAAGAAAAGTAGTAGATTCGGAATCAAAAACTCTGTGACCCAAATGAATATTTCCGCCGACATTTCGTTTAACCGAACCGTTAGAATTTAATGGGTTAGCACCGTGGATGGTATATGTATAACCGGTGGAAAAATATAATCTGTAATTAATCCGGTAATTAATTTGTGCATAAAATGATTCACTATTAGGCTGCAAAGAAGGTCCTAACGGATAACCGAAATTAGTATAATTATTATTGCTAATTCTGTGAGTAAAGACATAAGGTGAAATCCTAAAATATTCCAGCCTAAGATCAAGAGGGATGAGACCGTAAAGATTCGAAGAAAGTAAACCTGCGTTGTACATAAATTGGTTGCCCCACCATCCCGTACCGAGCTTTCCGAAAGTAACATCATCAATTAAAAACGTGCCGTATAATTTTAATCCTTTAACGGCAGTATTATTATAATCGAAAAAAAGCATTGAATTATCTCGATCTCGATTTGCATGTTCTACAGATTTGTAAAAACTAAAGGGATTTAAATATGAAAGATCGATTGGTCTGTTACCATAAATAATTAATTCACCGACGCCGAAATCCAGATTTCTTGAAATATCGAAGCCGATCCTGTGGTAACCGATATATTTTTGTTCTACCACTTCAATACCGCCGGTTAAAGGATTTGAAGCGAAATGATTATTTCCCAACAACTGCCCGTGAAAATATGAAAATGTGAAAAATGAATATTTTATATTCATGGATATATAATCGAAGATGGGAGAATCGTTTCCCAAAATAGCTTTAACCGGACCGTAACCGATTTCCATTCTATCTCGTCCTATTTTAAAATTCAACAAATTGAAATCGGCAGTAAGATAACCTTGTGTTTCATCAAAGAAGGTGAAAGCATTATTTTCATTAAATTTATAATTATACTTAATATCCTGCCTAAGTTTTGCAGTTTCCTTATTACCGAACACGGTTCCGTCGGTCCCTCTCAGGTAGAAACCTACTTTCCCCAGTAAAGTACCCCTAATAGTCCCTCCAATCACTCCCAAACCTGCAGAATGATTTTGTACGTTTGTGGCTATAGTTTCAGCGTTTCCCAAGAGATTGATAAACAGACTTAATTTTTTCGGCTTTTTATAAAAATAAAGATATTTCTCTTTTTGAGAGAAAATATTGTATTTGCCTTTACCTAGAAGAGATTGCGAATTTTTTAATGTTCCGAATAGTTCATTTTCAAATTCAATTTCCAAATCATTCAAAATTCTTTTATCGATATTATCTAAATAATTTTTTTTTGAAATCACTTCTTTCAGATAAATAGAAATTTCCTCCCTGGTTTTAGGTAACTCAAATGAATTATAATTGGAAATGAGATGAAGTACATCCATTCGATCTAAAAAATTATAAACCCGGTTAGTAACCGGAACATATTCAGCTTGCGAGAAAGCAACGGCTGAAAGCAAAACAAAGAAAAATAAAATTTTTTTCACATTACCTCACTTGTTCCCATTCTCTAGAAATAGACTTATTTCGAAAAAAGACTGAAAAACCGTTTTTAGTCCATGCCCATGAAACACCCCAATAACCTAG
>CAJXGP010000076.1 GCA_913053915.1 uncultured Ignavibacteriales bacterium
GATTTCCGAGATAAATAACTTTTACTTTGTAACCGGCGTTTACAAAATGCCTTGCAGCAGCAAAACCATCGCCGCCGTTATTTCCTTTACCACACAAAAAACCACATGTTCTTAATTTTTTGAGATGTCTAGTTTTATCGAGAACTATGTTAAAAATCTGAAGAGCAGCATTTTCCATCAAAACGATGCTTGGAATGCCGAGTTCATCGATGGCGTATGCATCAACCGATCTAATCTGTTCAGTGGAAAATAGCGGTATCATTTTTAGGAATTCCTATTATAAATAAAGACATTAATTTCTTTAGATAAGAATATTTACATTTCAACCTATTAAAACATAAATAAAGAAAAATCAAATCACAAGAAGGAAGATATCAAATTAAGGATAGTACCCGGGAAAATACCAAGGATAATGACCATTAACATAGAAATTACCACGGCTAGTAATCCGGTATTACTGCGTTGAATACTAATTTCAGTTTCAGTATCCTTAAAGTACATAAGTACAACAATCCTCAAATAAAAATAAACGCTGATTACACTTGAGATAACCCCAACAATAGCAAGCCATGTCAGATGTGCTTTTATGGCAGCGATAAAGATATAATATTTTCCGAAAAAGCCTGCAAACGGGGGTATACCGGCCAATGAAAACATAAATACAGCCAATAACGCAGCCAAAAATGGATTTCTTTTTGCCAATCCCACGTAGGAATCCAAAGTAAGATTGGTTTCTTTTTTGCCTTCTATAATAGCAACAACACCAAACGCCCCCAAATTCATGAAAGTATAAGCTGTTAGATAAAAAATAATTCCGGCAATTCCATAACTATTCCCTGCTGCCAAACCGATTAACATATAACCCGCATGAGCTATCGTGGAATAAGCAAGCATACGTTTAATGTTACTTTGAGATATTGCGACAATACTGCCAAACAACATTGAAAAAACAGCAATTACAGCAAAATAAGGTTCAAATATATTTTGTATGGTACCGTTGAAGAGTACCCCCAACGTAACAATTATTGCACTAAAAGCAGCGGCTTTACCACCCGTTGAAAATAATCCGGCTACTGTGGTAGAAGAGCCTTCATAAACATCGGGAACCCACATATGAAAAGGAAAAGCAGCTATTTTAAATGATAATCCGATTAAAAAGAGTAAGAAACCGGCAACAAAAATCAATTCTCCTTTTAGATTATCAAATCTTTCAGCAATGATATTAATTGATGTTGTATGAGCAGCTCCGTAAATAAGAGCTATTCCGTAAACTAAGAATCCGGTGGCAAACGCACCGAGTAGAAAATATTTTATCGATGCTTCATTTGCTTTTAAACTATTTCTATTCAAACCGGCAAGAGAATAAAAACTTACCGACATAACTTCGAGACCGAGGAAGATAACAAACAAATCTTCTGCGCCGGCCATCAGCATCATACCAAGTACGGAAATTTGAAGCAAAATATAAAATTCACCGTAGTTAGCTCCGTACTTTATTAAGTAATCAATAGACAACAATGAAACAAGCGCAGCCCCGAATGTGAATATAAAATAAAAAATGTTTGTAATACCACCCGTAGAAAGCATATTATGGAATGTTATAGAAACACTGTTGACCGTAAGTAAAGCAAAAAAACCTGCGCTGAGAAAAATAATTATAGATAGCCAAGGGAGTATTACTTTACTATTTTTAGAAAATATTTCGAAAAGGAGTGAAATTAATATCCCGGCTCCTAAAATGACCAGCGGTAATATATTGTAAAATTCTTGAATATTGTTCAGCATAATTATTCTATAAATAAAATATCTTCGTCTGTTTTTTCAATTGTTAGTTTATGTTTTTCTTCAAGATGAAGTGCCAATTTATAATGATTGTCTGTATTGAACAGATCATCTTCTTTATCGACTGCTACAAGTTTAATTGTTTCGAATTTTGTAACAACTTCATTTAAACGCTTAAAATCATGAAAATAAATTTCTGTAAATTTCTCTGTTTCATTCAAATAAATATGTTTGGAAAAAGGGGAAAAATCCATCAGGATATCATCATTTATAATTATCTTGAGAATATCGGCTCGAAAAGGGAGCAAAACCCTATTCCCATAATACAAACCTTGCAAGCCGTTTAATAAAGTTTCTTTTATTGTTGCCATGAATCAACTCTTTCCAAAGAAAAATAGTAACCAAATTACAGTATAAATAGGAATCAAAATAATTAAGGAGTACTTGATCATATATGTAAAAAAACTAGGCATTTCGATACCGGCTCTTTCACTGATTGATTTAACCATAAAATTGGGGCCATTACCAATATAAGTGATGGCACCAAAGAAAACTGCAGAAACAGATATGGCTCTTAAATAGATTATGTCTACAGACACAAAATGTCGTACTTGTTCATTAACGGCAACATCTAAACCATATTTGCCCATTGCCGCACTGAGAAAATTTATATACGTAGGAGTATTATCCAACACCGATGAAAGCGACCCTGTAGCCCAATAAAATACTCCTGCTGTTAATTCATTACCCAGCGCTTTTGCTTCGTGAGCTATTAATTCCAACGCGGGTACCATTGTTATAAAAATTCCAATAAATAAATAAGCGACTTCTTTAATAGGTTCAAAGTCAAATTCATTATCTTTTAATGCAACCGGATCAGCATAACGATACGATAGATATACAACCGCGAACATTATAATCTCTCTTATCCCGAACGGTAATGGTCCTAAACTTGGTACCCAAGGAAAGACCATTGGGTCAACGAAAACCGCTAAAATAATAACTACCAAAAAAATAAGATTTCTTATACCTTTAAATTCTATTCTACCGGAGTACTCCGAATTATCATCTTTCCCGTCCTTATTCATTTTATCGAATATATAAAAAGCCAGAAGAATCATGAACAGAGCCGGAAGCCAGATATACCAAACATTGTCAATTACCCAAAAGAATGGGACACCGCTTATATATCCCAAAAACAACGGGGGATCACCAATCGGAGTTAACGCACCGCCAACATTGCTTACAATAAAAATAAAGAATATTATATGATAGGGCTTAATCCTATTTTTATTCATTCTTATAAAAGGTCTAATCAACAGCATAGATGCACCGGTTGTTCCGATTATGTTTGAAATTATAGCCCCGAATAATAAAAAGATCACATTTGCAAACGGTGTCGATTTCCGGTCAACCTTTATATGTATCCCTCCGGAAGCAACGAACAAAGAAGCAAGCAATGCTATAAATGAAATATACTCGGCTAACGTGTGCATCAGGCTATGGTAGTCCTTTAAGTATACTAGATAATAAACAGCAACTATTACTCCCAATAAAATTGATATTTTCGGATAGTGCCTTTCCCAAATATGTTTATAGAATAAGGGTCCTGTCGCAATCATTAATAACAAAAGCATAAAAGGAATAACCATGTATATAGGCGGTAGAACCTGGCTTTCAATTGTTACGTTATTTGCTTGAGCAGTTACGGTATCTACCGCAATTTTGTTGGTTAACGGAGCGCCTATTGATACAGTACTTACAAAGAACAAGGATACAACAACAATTATAGGAATAAAAATTTTTAATTTCTTCAACATTGTATCGTTCCTATTTCAGACTTACATTTTGTGAAGGTATAACTTGTTCAATAACTGCATGTGCTGATTTTGCCGATACCTTCAAAAAAGTGCTTGGATAAATTCCAATCCAAACTATAAAAATGAATATAGGGACAAGAACAAGGATTTCCCTTTTATTCAAATCCGTCAATTTATTCATCTTAGGATTCGTAACTTTACCAAAAACAACTCCTTGATACATCCTTAACAAATAAACAGCGGCCAGAATTACGCCTGAAGCGGCAAATATGGTATACCACCAGCTTCCAAGAACAGTTGATTTAAATGAACCTATCAATATTAAAAATTCTCCTACGAAACCGTTTAGACCAGGTAAACCTATTGATGATAAAGACGCAATCATCAAGAAGACGACATAAATTGGAACTATTTTGGCAATACCGCCATATTCAGAAATTTCTCTGGTATGTGTTCTTTCATAGATAAAACCGACTAAAAGGAATAGAGCGCCGGTAGATAAACCATGATTTACCATTTGAATAACAGCCCCTTGCATTGCTTCCTGAGTTAATGCAAAAATTCCAAGTACAACAAAGCCCAAATGAGCAACGGATGAATAAGCTACAAGCTTTTTTATATCTTTTTGCACCATTGCCACCAAAGCTCCATATATAATTCCAATTACCGCTAGAACAGAAATGTAAGGGGCAAAATACACGGCTGATTGAGGGAACAAAGGTAAAGAGAATCTTAATAAACCATATGTACCCATTTTTAGGAGTACACCGGCTAAAATTACACTTCCGGCGGCGGGAGCTTCTACATGTGCATCCGGCAACCAAGTGTGCAAAGGAAACAACGGTATTTTTATTGCAAAACTTAAAGTAAATGCCAGAAACATCCAATATTGTATATTAGTTGGAATTGTAGGTCCAATTTTATAAAGTTTTACTAAGTCTGTTGAAATATAGCCCAACTGAGACGAAGCATAAACAGCCAGCCATATAATTGCAACAAGCATTAACAAACTTCCAAACATTGTATAAAGAAAAAACTTAACCGATGCATAAATTCTTCTCGGTCCGCCCCATATACCTATAATGAAATACATAGGTATAAGCATTGCTTCCCAAAAAATGTAAAATAAAAACAAATCTAGAGAAACAAATACTCCCAACATTCCCAGCTCAAGCATTATCATAAAAAAGGTAAACCCTTTTACTTTATTCTTTATGCTGGACCAGCTTGATAAAAGAGTTAAAGGAGTTAAAAAAGTAGTTAACAAAATTAATAAAAGTGAAATACCATCAATACCGACATGATAACCGATATGTACGCTTGATGTTTCAATCCATGGAAGATGATATTGAAATTGAAAACCAGCCTTGTTAAGATCGAAGTTAAAATAGAGCAACAACGAAATAATAAAAGTAAGTATCGATATAAAAAGCCCGTAATATCTAATTAAATTTTCTTTATTTTTTTTGAAAAATAGAAGACTAATTCCTCCAATAAAAGGAACAATCAATAGATAGGTAATTAAATAACTGTTTTCCATAAATTATAAACTTAAAATAATCCAGAATAAAGCTAATACAACCCCCAGCATCATCACAAGTGCATAAACTTGAGCAACTCCGGTTTGTATTTTTCTAATTTTACTTGAAATAGTCCCTACTAATTTTGCCGTGAAATTTACAAGTCCATCAATAATCTTGATGTCGGTAATTTTCCATAAAATCAATTCGGAACCACGTATTAAAGGTTTAACAATAGCTGCATCGTAAATTTCATCCACAAAATATTTATTTAATAATAATCGATATGTTCTCTTAAATTTCTTACTATATGCATTCGCAATTTCAGGGTTTTTCAGATAAATGTGGCTCACATACCATATCGCAGCAATAGCACCTATTACTGTAATAGACATAAACAGAATTTCTTCAAAATGCGAATGACCTCCACTATAAAGAGCTAATCTTTCATGAGCGTTTTTAAATACCGGCGCTAACCAATTGCTAAAGGCATTGCCTCCTTTTCCTGAAAATAATTCAGGGATACCAATAAAACCTCCGATTGCAGATAAAATTCCCAACGCTATAAGAGGAATAGTCATCACTTTAGGTACTTCATGGGGATGTTTATCCTGTTTAAATCTCTCTTTCCCCTCAAATGTAAGATAGACGATACGGAATATGTAAAATGCAGTCAGCACCGCTGTAAAAGCTCCGATAAACCAGTATGTAAAATTCCCATTTGTAAAAGAATCCCAAAGTATTGCATCTTTACTAAAGAATCCTGAAAAAGGAGGTATACCGGAAATAGCCAATGAAGCGATAAGAAATGTAAAGTAAGTTACCGGCATATATTTTTTCAAACCGCCATAATTTCGCATATCCTGATCATCATGCATAACATGAATAATAGCGCCGGCTCCTAAAAATAAAAGGGCTTTAAAAAATGCATGTGTCATTACATGGAAAACACCGGCAGAAAAGGCGCCGACCCCTAGAGCCAAGAACATATATCCAAGCTGACTGATAGTAGAATAAGCAAGAACTTTTTTAATATCATTTTGAACCATTCCGATTGTCGCAGCAAAAAATGCCGTTAAAACTCCAACTACAGCAACGACCGTCATTATTGCAGGCGCATAAGCATATATAATTGAACAACGGGCAATCATATAAACGCCTGCCGTAACCATTGTAGCTGCATGGATAAGCGCAGAAACCGGAGTGGGACCCGCCATCGCATCGGGTAACCAAATATATAATGGAATTTGTGCAGATTTTCCGATTGCTCCAATAAATAAAAATAATGCGATTAAATCAAACGTATGCGTAGGAACATTATAAGCGGCAACCCTTGAAAAAACTTCATTGAAATTCAAACTTCCAAAAGTCAAATAGATTAAAAACATTCCCAATAGAAAACCAAAATCGCCTATTCTATTAACAATAAATGCTTTTTTAGCTGCATCGCTAGTTGTGCTCTTCTCAAATTTTCTGTCGTACCAAAAACCTATAAGAAGATACGAACTAAGCCCTACACCTTCCCAACCTAAGAAGAGCAATACAAAATTATCTGCAAGAATTAAATTCATCATCATAAAAATGAATAAATTCATATAGGAAAAGAATCGCCAGAAACTTTTATCGCCATGCATATAACCTATTGAATAAACATGAATAATAAATCCGACTCCTGTAACTATCAGCCCCATAACTAAAGAGAGTTGGTCGACCTGATAGCCGACTTGTATATTCAAACCGCCGGCATGAAGCCAAGTAAAAAGATTTACTATTGTTTGTCTTTGATCAACAGGCAAGGCTAAATTCTGGAAAAATGAAATAGCCACAATTAAAAATGACAATCCGATTGTACCGCTGCCGATTATCCCGATAATTTTTTCATTTTTAATTTTACTTCCAAAAAAACCGTTGAATAAGAAACCGATCAACGGAAGCAAAACCGTCAGGTATATTAAATTTGTCATATAGTTCTAATATCTTTATCTAGAAAAAAAGGAAAATCACCACTTCAAAATATTTATTTCGTCAATATTCAAAGTCAGTTTATTCCTGAATAAAGCAATTATAATTGCTAAACCAACCGCAGCTTCGGCGGCGGCTACCGTCATAACAAAAAACACGAAAAGCTGCCCTACCGAATTTCCCATATAAGAAGAGAAAGTTACCAGTGTAAGGTTAGCGGAATTCAACATAAGCTCTATTGACATGAACACAATAATTGCATTTCGTCTAATCAATACTCCCGTTACTCCCACCATAAACATAAAAGCGCTTAAAACCAGATAATAATCAATTGGTATAATCATAACTTTATTCGAATTTCTTTTTAGCTATTACTAATGCACCGATTGTAGCGGCAAGTAACAAATAAGCAGCGGCTTCAAAAGGTAAGATATAATTTGAATATAATTCCCTACCAATCTGTTCTACGGTTCCGGCTTTAATACTGGCAGCAACATTAGCATTGGCAGGTGTTCCTTTGGTAAAGAGAATTATGAATGCAAATTGAAGAAAAATCAGTGTGGTAATTATAACGGCAAATAACTTCACCTTTGGATTCATTTCAAAGAGTTTTTCATTTTCCGGTTTTAATAACATAATTACAAATAAGAAAAGCACCATAATTGCACCCCCATAAACAATCACTTGTGCAACAGCTATAAATTGAGCATTAAGCAAAAGATATAAACCGGCAAGGCTAGCCATGGTTAAAATCAGATAAAGTGCACTATTAACAGGGCTCGATCTGGTAATCATTAAA
>CAJXGP010000077.1 GCA_913053915.1 uncultured Ignavibacteriales bacterium
AGGTTTTAATCTTATGATTAAATTTATTCAAATATTTTTTAAATGATTTTAGCTTTTATTAAATAATATTTAAAAATGATTACTGAATTTATTAACTTAAAACATTATTTATAAATAAATAAAAAAATTAAATGAAAGAAGAAAAAAATGGTTTAGAAATTATAGACTATTTGATAAAAAACTAATGATTTTATTTTATATTAGCACTATTTATTAATGAAATTTTGAATGGTATATACGGTAAATAAGTTATTATTATGAATTACACTATCCAAAACTGTTTTAAAATTAGAATTTTTTCTAAATGAATATTCATAAAACCAATGAAAATTATAAAATTCTTTTAAATCTTAATGAAGAAAAAGAAACAAAATATTAACTTTATATTTTCTTAAATAAATAATCGGGATAAATTTGGACAATACTTCAGGTGTTGAAGGAACAAAAAAGTTTGAAGATTTATTAATCATTCTCATAAAATACAGAAGACTAATTATAATTAATTGTTTAATAATCACTTTAGCGGCTGTATTTATTAGCCTACTTATACCTAACAAGTATACATCAGTTGCTTCATTTATATCCCCAAAGCATAAAAGCGGATTGTTTGGTGGTATTGCAAGTTTTTCAAATACAATTAAGGATTTATCAAGAACATTAGGGGGAAAGTTTGGATCCGTTTCGGATGAGGTTGATAACTATCTAGTAATTCTACAAAGTAGAAGTGCATCAGAACAAGTCATTAAAAAATTTAATTTAAGAAATGTATATGAAATTGATAAAGCTAAACCATTTGAAAATGTTCTTGATGAATTAAAAAATAATGTTGATTTCAAAATTGAAGATGAAGGTAACATAGTAATTGCTGTGACTGACAAAAGTCCTGAAAGGGCAGCTAATATGGCAAACTTTTATATTAAAATATTAAATGAATATAGCATAAAATTAAGTGTTACCGAGGCAAGGAATAATAGAGAATTTATTGGAAATAGACTTAATGAAGTACAAACAAACATAGCTATATTGGAAGACAGTATTGAGAACTTTAGTAAAAGATATAATGTTTTGGATATGAAAAACCAGCTGAAAGCAGCAATAACTTTTGGTGCTGAGCTAAAAGCAAAAGTAGAGGTTGCAAAAATTGAAAAAGATTTACTAAAAAATAATTATGGAGAAAATAACCCATTAGTACAACTAGCTGAGATTAAAGTTAATGAATTAAATAAAAGACTGACTAATATGAAATTTGGGGAGGATAAGAATTTGGCATCGCCATTAAACTTATTCATACCATTTGAAAAAGTTCCCCAAATAGGAATGCAGTATATAAGGTTAAAACGAGATTATGAAATTCAATCTAAAATATTGGAATTTATTTACCCATTTTATGAACAAGCTAAAATTCAAGAACAAAAAGATATTCCTGTTGTTCTAGTTGTAGATAAAGCAATTCCTCCTGAAAAAAAATCCTCCCCAAAACGTTCGCTAATAGTGATAGGAGCGTTTTTATTAGCTTTCTTCTTTTCAACCGGTTATGTCCTTATAATTGAGTCTTATTCTTCGTTACAGGAAGATGAAACAAGGTACAAAAAGATAAAAGAAGGTATAATTGAACCACTAAAATTTTCATTTAGATCAAAAAAAAAGTAAAGTGAATTAGTGAATTAATGATATTTACTGAAATATATAAAAGCAGGTATCTATTACTAATTGAGTTAACTCTTCTATTCCTGATAACTTTAAATAATTTAGTTCCTTTTTTTATTTTATTTTCATCAATTCTTTTGTTTGCAATTGTTTATTACACTTTTAATTCTCCGATAGTTGCTATACACATTTTAATTTTTTCAATTTTAGTAGATTCGTTTATCCCGATTGGTCGTAATACTGCTGGTCCCTCTTTATTAGTTGTGGAATTTTTTTTTATAATATTTCTGATAATGGGAATCATTTGGTTATTATTAAATTTGGATAAAAAGTTCAGTATTCCATTCTTAATTTTAATATGGCTCCCATTTTTAATTTGGAGTTTACCTATAGGTTTAACAGTAGGGATAGAAAAATTAAATGTTATGGTTTTTTGGAAAAATTATTTTGCTGGTTTTTTTGCTCTTAGTCTAACTTTTTTTGCTGTTCAAAACAAACGACATTTAAAATCTCTATTAATAGGTATTGCTATTTGGGGTTTACTTTTATCTTTGATAGAGTTAAAAGTATTATTTGAATTGGGTGGCTTTACAACCGGTATTGTTGATTTGTTCTTTAGAAAGAACCTTCTTACAGTAGGTTGGGGAAAATCAAATTATTTAGCTTCATTTTTTGTAATAATTATTCCGGTTTCAATTGGATATCTGTTCTATACTAAATCCAAAGGATTAAAAATACTACTTATAATCACTTTAGTTTTTATGTCTTTTGCTCTTACTTTAACTTTATCAAGAGGTGGAATACTGTCTCTTCTTATCGCTCTTATTATTTTATTTTCAAGGATAGTAAAGTTTAGAACCTTGTTACCTTTTATAGCTCTGTTACTTCTTTTAACTGTAATAGTAATTTTAAATCCTTTAACATTTGTATTGATTGACAGAATTTCTTCTCTTGACACAAGCGGTTCATATTTTTCAAGAATTAATTTTTATTCTGTTGTTTGGAATACGTTTCTCAAACACCCAATAACAGGGGTCGGATTTGGTAATTTGGGTTATTATGCTCAATTCGTATTAGGCCCAGATTCTTCTACTTCTGCTCATAATATAGTTTTGGGCATGCTCGGTGAGACGGGTATAGTTGGCGCTTTATTTTATTTGTCCATTTTAGGAACATTATTTATAAAAGTATTTTCTGGATTTAAATCTGAATGTGATTCATCACTAAAAATTCTTAGGTGGGGGTTTGTCTCTGCAATTATTGGTGGTTTCCTTCATTCTTTGATGGAACCGACATTAGAAGGTTTACAGTTCTCGATTATGTTTTGGACTTTGGCAGGAGTTTATTTTAAGCTCGATCTTCTAAAAATTCCAGATAATTAATTTTAATGATCTTAATATTATAATTTTTGTAGAACTTTCTAATTAGTTAATAACTATATCAATTATTGCAAATCGCTAGTCTAAATTATAGACAAGATTATTATAGTAATTTTAAAGCATTATTTTAATAAAATAATATTGAAGCTAATAAAAGAAATATTTAATTCACCGACGAAAAAACGTTTGGTAGAGAATTTTTTTTCCTTAAGTTTTTTACAGATATCTAATTATCTGTTACCGTTAATTACATTACCTTATTTAGTTAGAGTATTAGGACCTGAAAAATTCGGATTATTGGCATTTTATCAATCATTCATTCAATTCTTTTATATAATCACAGATTATGGATTTAACTTTTCAGCAACAAGGGATATCTCAATACACAGAGAAGACAAAGCAAAAATATCATTAATCTTCTGCACAGTTATGATAGTTAAAACTATACTGGTTTTATTTTCATTATTTGTCGTAACAATTATAGTTCTCACAATTTCAAAATTCAGCAAAGAATGGTTGGTTATATATTTGTCATTTGGTTTTGTAATAGGGCAAGCTTTATTTCCACGCTGGTTTTTTCAGGGTGTTGAAAAGATGAAACTATTAAGTATAATGAGTATTCTAGCAAAATTATTTTTTACAGTCCTTGTTTTTATTATAATTAAAAAACCATCTGATTATATTTATGTTCCTCTATTGAATTCTCTGGGTTTAATTCTTGTAGGTATCATTTCACTTATATTTGTTAAGAAAAGTTTTAAGGTTAAAATTGTTAAACCCTCGCTTGCAGAATTAAAACATCAAATTAAAGAAGGATGGCACTTATTTATTTCAACTTTGGCTACTAGTTTATATACGACAGCCAACTCATTTATTCTTGGTTTATTTACTAATAACACTGTGGTTGGTTATTATTCCGCTGCAGAAAAAATTATCAGGGCTATACAAGATTTAATTAGCCCGATATTTTATACTGTCTATCCTTATTTAAGTAAACTTGTTAATGAATCAAGAGAAAAAGCTTTGGATTTTATTAAACAGATATTAAAATATGTCAGCTTTTTTACTTTTATAATTTCTATTATAGTCTTTATATTTGCAGAATTTATTTCTCGAATAGTCTTGGGTAATAATTTTAATAATTCTATAATAATAATTAAGATATTAACTATTATTCCATTTCTTGGTGGTATAAATATTATATTGACGTCACTTACCATGCTTTCATTTAATTATAAAAAAGAATTTTCAAAAATTATTATTAATGCAGGATTAATTAATGTTTTTTGTGCCTTTTTACTGGTGCCGGTTTATTTTGCGATAGGAAGTGCTATCGCAGTAATTATAGCTGAATCATATATTTTAATTTCTACCACAATCTTTTTAAGGAAGAAAAATATCTTTTTATTTTAATCAATAATTAAAGATATTTACCTAAGTATTTTTTAAAAAGATGGATATGAAATAAATTTATTCCCGATTTTTTCTAAATCAATTTTATTATGGATATATACAAAGACACAAAGATATATGTTTTGTTACCAGCAGGAGTCAATACTGCGGGGCCTGAATTTCTACATCAACTGTCCTTTTATCTAAGAAATTATTTAAACTATAATACCTACTTATACTGTATTCCAATTGATCACATAACCCCAATACCCCAACAATATGCTAAATATCATAATCTAATAGCAAAAGAAATTGAAGACGAAGAAAAAAATATTATAATTTCCCCAGAAATTTTTCCTTTATTAAAGAACATGCATTGTTATACTAAAATTAGAAAAATAATCTGGTGGTTAAGTATAGATAATTATTTCTTGCATAAATTTTTAGAAGAGTGTAAAATATACACAAATGTGTTAAGAGGTATTAATAAAACATACAAACTTTTATTTGGTAGACATCTTATAGAAATTGCTGACCTGGCAAGGGGAAGATATTTTAACTTAAAATTATCAGAAGAAGTTTTATTAAATGGAGCAAATTATAACATTTGTTCTGCAAAGCATGTTGAACGGACACTGAACAATTATAAACTAAAAAACGTTACGTATATTTCTGAGTTACTAAATGAAGAATATCTAAATATTAGCTGGGATCCCTCACTAAAGGAGAATGTAATTGCATATAACCCGACGAAAGGAATAAGTTTTACAACAAAGATCCGGAAAAATACTCGGAATTTAAAATTTGTTGCAATTAAAAATATGACAAGAGAAGAAGTAATAAATTTATTAAAGATTGCAAAAGTTTATATCGATTTTGGTAATCATCCGGGAAGGGATAGACTTCCAAGAGAAGCAGCAGTACTGGGATGTTGTGTTATTACCAGTAAAAGGGGTGGTGCCGAATTATTTGAAGATCTTTCAATAAAAGATGAATATAAATTTAATGATAATGAAAATAATATATCTCAAATAATTTTAACAATAAAAGAGTGTATTAATAATTATGAAGAAAAAATTAAAGATTTTTATTTATACAGTACAAATATCAAAGAAGAACCAAAAAAATTTCTTTACGGGCTTAAAGAATTTTTTGTAAAGATTACTTAATCTATTTTGGATTATAAAATTGAACTATTTAGGTGTTAATTTATTTATCTTGAACTATTTGTTAATATGAAATCTAAAGTCAGTATAATTCTTTTAAATTATAATGGAGCAAAAGATACTATTGAATGTATTGAATCTTTAGAAAAAATCACTTATAAAAATTTTGAAATAATTGTTGTCGATAATAATTCTGATGAAAATGATAAAAAATTATTGGAAGGAGCAATAAAAAAAGAAAATGTAAGTGTAATTTATAATGATTCCAATTTAGGCTTTTCCGGTGGGAATAACATTGGGATTAATAAAGCAATTAATGGAGATTCAGATTTCGTACTTTTATTAAACAATGATACTGTGGTTGATCCCGATTTTCTAGAACACCTTTTAGAAATATTTAATAAAAATAAAAATTCAGGAATAGCAGCTCCACAAATAAATTATTACGACGAACCGGGGAAAGTATGGTCTGAAGGTGGTAAAGTGAGCAAAATACGTGGCTCTGGATTTGCTTATTCTGAAAGAATGGATAATAATAAAAATATAGATGACACTAAAGTTGGATTTGTTTCCGGATGTTGTATGTTAATAAAGAATGATGTATTTGAAGATGTCGGATTATTTGATGACAATTTTTTTCTATATGTTGAAGATACTGATTTTTGTTTTCGAACCAATCAGTTAGGATATAAAATATATATTACTCACAAATCAAAAATTTATCACAAAGTAAACCAAACAACAGCAAAAGAAAATTTAACATTACCAATTTATTATAATACAAGGAATAGGTTATATTTTGCAAAAAAACACTTTGGTCTAATCTATTATTGTGTTTTAACTTATTTGTTTTTTACATTTGTTGTCAAATGTTCATTCTGGATTTTTACCAATCAAACTCAAAAAGTAAAAGTTGTAATCAAAGCATTTTCTGATTTTTTAAAAGGTAAAATGGGTAAAACTAACATTTAATTAAAATACTTATGAATATAGCAATTGATTGCCGAGTACTTGAAAAAAAGATAACAGGAATAGGAAGATATCTATCTGATTTACTGGAAGGTTTAGCGAAAACAGATTTTCAAAATGAGTATTATTTATTTTCTCAAAGTGAAATCTACATAGGTAATAATGAGTTTACATTTATACATACAGGTAAAAGTTTTTTCTCTTCAAAATTAAGTTCTCCTTTTTGGTTAAATTTTACACTTCCCAAATATTTAAAGAAATATAAAATAGATTTATTCTTTACACCTAATCATTTAATACCATTAAAAATATTTATAGAAAATATTAAGACTGTAATTGTAATTCACGATTTAGCACATAAGGTTAATAAAAGTTATCATTCATTTTTCTATAATATTTATCTTAATG
Organism: uncultured Ignavibacteriales bacterium; assembly: GCA_913053915.1. The sequence continues at coordinate 6,962 of CAJXGP010000077.1, forward strand.
TTTCATTAGGTCATTCAATTAAAAATTGTGACTCAGTTATAACAGTTTCTAATAATTCCAAATCAGATATTGTAAAATATTTTAATGTATCATTAGAAAAGATAAATGTTATTTATGAGCATATAGGTAAACAATTTAAACCAATTATTGTAAACGAATCTGATAAAATAAAATTAAAACAGAAATTTGATATATCCGAGGATTTCATATTATATGTCGGAGTAATTGAGAAACGTAAAAATATAATAAGTATTTTAAGAATTTCTGATATTCTTAAAAAGCATAAGATACCTTTAAAAGTGGTTCTGATAGGAAGACCCGGATACGGTTTTAACAAATTAAAAAAAGAAATTATTTTACGAAAGGATATTGTACAATATTTAAGTGATGTAAAAGATGATGATTTAATAAAGATTTATAACTTAGCAAAAGTATTTATTTTTCCTTCATATTTTGAAGGTTTCGGATTACCTCCTTTAGAGGCAATGAGTATAGGCGTTCCTGTAGTAGTATCAAATTCTTCATCACTACCGGAAGTTGTAGGTGAGAATATTCCTACATTTGATCCTAAAGATTATTATGGTTTTACAAAAGAAATTGAAAAGTTATATAATGACAATGAATATTATAAAAAGATGAAAGTAAAAGTATTAGAAAGAACTAAACATTTTTCACGAGAAGTAAATATTTCAAATCTTCTTAATGTTTTTAATAAATTTAAATATTAAAAAGAAGAATTTATTTTGAAAATCCTAATAATAACACCTCGTATTCCTTATCCGCCGTTTAGGGGAGACAAGCT
>CAJXGP010000078.1 GCA_913053915.1 uncultured Ignavibacteriales bacterium
AGAATATCGGGATATCGTTTTTACCGGTAAGATTAACAGTAATATTACCCGCAATATTAGGATTGGAAACATACATTGTGCGGAATTGCGCTTTTACAAAAGTTATACTGTTAAGTTTATCTTTATATTGTTGATAAATTTCAGACTTTGCAATATCAAAAGTTTCGCTTTGAGAGATCGACGATTGACTGCCTGATATAGTTAACGTATCAGTTGCAAAGGGCATATTTACGGTTATATCATTCAAAGCATCCAGGATGCAACCGTTAAAAGAAATAAAAATCGGGATTATAAAAGTTATAATAATTAATTTTAAATAATTTTTCATAATAAAACACCTCCTAAAATACGAATGAAAAACCGCCGGAAATTACAGGCTGAGTAATTAAACTGTAATCAGCATTGATTAGAAAGAACCCCAATTTAAGAGCTCCGCCTAAAGTCAACCTAACATGATTATCTCCGGTAAAACTTGCACTAATAGTTCTATCCTGTCTCAATGCAGGATCACCACTGTTTGGATCTCCTTTTAATGTATAACTAATATTTACATTTGTATTTTCATACTGCACACCGCCATAAGCGGTGAATATTCCTAGGGTTTTACTGACATGTGCGTTAACAGCATAATCCTTCACATCAAATAAACCGGAAAGAGAAATTTTAGAATATAGTATCTGCACGGCAATATCGATTGGAAGTAACGGAATATATCTGCTTATACTATGGCTTAATCCTATACCAAAAAAACTTAATGTCTGATTTTTGATTTTGATATCGGGAACAAATCGTATCAAAACTTCCGTTCCAAGCAAGCTGCCGGTGATTTGAGGAAAAATAACCGGTATATTTGAAACACCTAATCCTCCGGGATAAGTTACGTACCCGTTTGCACCCCCGTATGCAGCGCCTCCATCTTTAGCTCCGTAAATAGTTGCCGACGGTGAACTAGCCGTGTACCCTCGAGGCAAGACAGGTATAAAGGTTTTTTCCGAACTGGGTATAAGAACGAGCATTCCTCTGAAACCTATGGAAAAACCAAACAAGGTAGGATAATCAGCAGTATAATATGTACCGGTATTCAAGGCCGTCCCTAAAGTAGTACCAAGAGGTTTTACAAAGCTCTCAATGTTCTTTTGACCGAATTGGTTTATTCTATCATCAATCTGTGAATAAATCGACTGGGATATAAATAACAGTAGGGCAAATAGTAGTATTAATTTTTTCATGCTCCTCCTTTATAAAAATAATTATAGAACTATTTTACATGTAATGCAATATTCTAAATAAATACAATTAAAGCAACAATAATTTTATTTAACTTCAATAAAAATTATTTTATTTGATTCATCAATTCCGAAGCGCTTTTCAAACTAGCTTCCGTCAAGTTTTCCCCGCTTAACAATTTGGCAACTTCTTTTACCCTTTCACCGGCATTTAATTTATGAATTGAGCTGATAACTCTATCGCCGGTTATCTTTTTTTCTACCGCTAAATGATAATCCGCCAATCCGGCTATCTGAGGAAGATGTGTAATTGAAATAATTTGATGATATTCAGAAAGTGATTTTAATGCATGTCCTACTCTCTGTGCAATTCGTCCACTTACGCCGGTATCAATTTCATCAAATATTAATAACGGCAGCTTATCATTTTTTGCAAGTATTGTCTTTAACGCAAGCATTATTCTAGATATTTCCCCACCCGAGGCTACTTTAACAAGCGGCTTTAAATCTTCCCCTAAATTTGTCGATATAAAAAATTCAATACGGTCATAGCCGTTAACATAATATTTAAATTTTTGATCATTGATTACAATATAGTTATTTAAATTATTATCAATTTGTTCATGTTCGATGTCGACGCGGAAAAATGCATTCGGGATACCCAAAAAATTTAATTCCTGTTGAACTTCTTTTTCTAAATTATCGGCAATTTCCCTTCTCTTATTTGAAAGCTTTTCCGCCGCTATTCCACAATATTCACGAACCTTTTTAATTTCCTCTTCAATAGTTTCTATCTTTGCGGTATAATTCTCAGCGATATCAAATTCTTCACCGATTTTTTTACGATATTCTAAAATTGATTTTATAGATCCTCCATATTTTTTTTTAATGAGATTTAATTCGCTCAGTCTTTCCCTTATTTTCTCAAGGTGTTCAGATTCCAGCTCAATTTTAGAATTATAACTACGTACGAAATCCGAGACATCGTTTATGAAGGTTGTAGCCGATTCAAATTCATTTAATGCATCGCCAAAAGATTTATCAATATTTTTAACCTCTTCAAGATCATTTTTAATTTTGCTTAATAAGTCATAAACAGAATTTTTTGAATCGTAAAGATTTTGATAAATATTAGTTGTCAGCTCCAGTAATTTCTCAGAATTTTCCAATAAGTTAAGTTCATTCGTAAGCCGTTCATCCTCTCCTTCTTGAGGTAATACAGAATCGATTTCTTTAATTTGATATGAATTAATATCTTTTTTCTCTTTTAATCCGGATTCTTTATCTTGGAAAGATTTTAGTTCGTAAGATAACCCGGAAAGCCTATTATATTGTTCCCGATAATCTTCCAAGAGTGATCCGATTTTACCAAATTCATCCAAAAAGTTGATATGTGTTTCAACTCTCAGAAGTGATTGATGCTCATGCTGACCGTGCATGTCCACCAATAGATTGCCGATATCTTTGGTAAGTGACAAAGTTGCGGGAGTATCATTAATAAAACAGCGATTGGCTCCTTTTAGCGAAATTTCTCTCCTGATAATTAGTTCGGGGAAAAATTCAAGATCATTTTCCTTAAGGATATTTTTAATCTTAAAATTATTTTCAACATCAAAAATCCCTTCGACCACCGTTTTAAAGGCACCTTTACGAATAACTTCGTTAGAAGCACGCTCACCAAGCAGCAATCCCATTGCATCAATTAGAATGGACTTCCCTGCCCCGGTCTCGCCTGTGATAATATTCAGCCCTTTCCCAAATTCAACATTTACTTGTTCGATTAGGGCGTAATCTTTAATTAAAAGTGATTTTAACATTAATTAAATGAATTTTGTTAAGAATAATTTAGTTTATTTTAATTCTAATTTCAAAATTAGAAAGCGATCATTACGGCTATTAGTTCGAGCCGACAAAAAATCATTCCTATGAAATCCGTCCTTATGTAAAGGAGAAACGGAAATCTAAAAAAATCAAATATGTAATAAATTTTCGCTTTTGTGGAATGACAAGGTTTTCATTGTAATTTATAAAGTAAACTCCATCATCCATTATTATTCAGTATAATAGGAAACGTCATACTAGTCTATAAACGTTTTTGCCATATAAATACCACAAATTGTTTTAGCATCAAATATCTCACCGTTGCTGATCTTATTTTCAATTTCTTCTAATCGATATTCAAAAATGTTCATACCATACTCACCTTCTTCACGATTAGGTTTTCCCTCCGACAAATTCTTTGTTAGATAAATATGCAACATTTCCGTGCAAAAGCCAGGTGTTGTAGCTATGGTTCCAAGTTTAAATATTTCCGCAGCCTTATATCCTGTTTCTTCTTCCAATTCACGAATTGCACAAATTTTAGGATCCTCATTTTTTTCAAGTTTACCTGCCGGAAGTTCAAGTAAAACTTTTTGCAAAGGATAACGGTATTGTTCAACCATAATTATTTTACCGTCATCTTTCAATGCAACAACCACCGAACCGCCCGGATGGATTGCCACTTCTCTGACGCTATCGTTTTCGCTGTTGTATTTGATTTTATCAACTTGAAGATCGAATACTTTACCCCTGAACAAAATATCACTTTTAATTACTTTAAAATTCATTTGTTTCCCGGAATGAGTTGTTAAAAACAGAGCTGTATGTTATCAAAAAGATAGAGATTTTATCGTTCATATTCTCTCTGCTGAATATTCGATTTTTTATAGATTTTAAGCATCTGCTTTTTAAAATAGTTAGTTAAAAAAATATTAGTTTCACATACATCATTGACTCCGGACTTAAAAAAATCTTGCCGGTATAAGCTGTCCTCATTTAGATACAAAACGGAGATTTAACTGACAATACAATAGAGAAATATAACCCGTTTAAAATTAAATTATATTTATCGATCAAATAAAAATCAGCTTCTATAATTCGGATCGTAATACGGGATCAACTCATGCCCCAGATACTTTAACAATGCGGTTATAACTCCCAAGTCATCAAGATACCCAAATAGTGGAGCAATATCCGGGATAGCATCGATGGGAGAGATAAAATAAATTAAAGCGGCAACAACAATTGCTTTACGATGCCAGGATACTGCAGAGTCTCTCATATAATTGACCAAAGCAAGAATATCTTTTGCGAAAGAAATTTTTTTACCCACTCTTTCCAACTTTCGCCACAGATTCTCCTCAATAAATTTCATTTTTTCATTAACTTCATCTTTGGTTTCACCGCCAAAGTTGAGCTCATCAATTCCTCCAAGATCTTGTCGCTCATAATTTTTCTCTTCCATAATTACCTCGCTATTTTTTATACTTATTAAACCAATTTAAATTACCGGTATGAATTTGATTATCAATAAGATAAGTTATTTTTTTACCGTTCGGTGTAAATTTGGGATCCGACTCGTTCTTATCGGAATTCTTCACCGGATGCAGTCCGGTTCCGTCTGAATTGATTAAATAAATATCTGTATTCTCTTTATTCGCGGTCATATTATATGTGGTTACATCAAAAATTATAGTTTTTCCGTTCGGTGAAATTTCAGAACTTCCTATCCGTTTCATCGCCCAAAGGTAATCAACAGTTAAAGGTTTTTTAATTTGAGCATTTACCATTAAAGGTAAGAAAATCAGAATTGCCAACAGACGTTTCATTTTTCCCTCAATATGATTTTCAAAATTTAATATGCATGGGGTAAAAGAAAATATGCCGAGTATTTAATCTTCCATTATTTAAAAATACTCGAACTATTATTGAAAGGCAATTTAAGGTTCTATCATATAACTTTAATTTTCCCAATAAAGATTTATACAATTTACCTCAGGAAATAAACGGTTCGGTAATTTCCGGTTATTTCCTGTTTAAAATAGAAAATTTAATATGTCGGCTCAACTTCATTTTTATATTGAAAAAGAACAAGTAAATATCCATTCGTATTTTTAAAACTAAATCAAAGCGATTTTCTTATTTTAATACTAATTGAAAATGAAAGAAACAAATTTTAAACTATTACAGCGTTCCGAGGATAATTTCGCAATAGTAATTAATAATATTTATATCTTAATCAATTATTTATAAGGAGGATTGATCATGCCATTCGTGAGAAAAAGAGGAGATTTAATATTATCTACGGAAGATAGTACCAAACTACAAGCTATATCAAAATCAGGGAAAGAGCCATTTGAAAGGGTTAGACGAGCTAAAATATTGCTTTCATATTCAAAAAACAAATCAATAAACTCTATATCGAAAACAGTTGGAGTTTGTCGCCCAACTGTAGAAAAGTGTGTTGATAAAGCCTTAATCGGAGGTATAGAAATGGTTTTGACTGATTTAAAAAGGAAAGGAGGTCAGTCATCAATCACAGCCGATTCAAAAATATGGGTTATTAATCTTGCTTGTACAAAGCCAAAAGATCATGGTTATGCATCAGAGTTAAATCAAAAGAAGAATTGCAAGGTAGAATTTTGAAATACTTAGACGAAGTTAATACCGACCCGGTAGTATTCAGATGAAAATATAAATTGGACGAAATAATTGTATAACATTATATTGCATAAATATATATGGAACATTATACTAACTAGAATAAATTGTGAACTTAAGCTTACTTCAATTACTTTATCCCAATATTCATCAGGGTGTTCTCTCACAGGTTTGCGTAAAATAGTTCCGGCATTATTAATAAGTAAATCAATATTTTCATTTTCGGATTTTACTATTTTAATAAACTCATGCAACTTTCTTCGCTCAGAAAAATCACATTGATAAGCTTTAAATTTTCTTCCAAGATTCAGAATTTCTTTTTCAACTTCGCTACCTTCCAGTTCCAAAGAAGCACTCACACAAATGATATCTGCTCCGGCTTCTGCTAAACCGGTAGCCATCGCTTTGCCTATCCCTCTTTTGCAGCCGGTAACTAAAGCTATTTTCCTGTCTAATTTAAATTTATCTAAAATCATTCTCTCTTTTAATTATTGTTTGAATAAGAAATATTACAATTCAACATGTTTTATCTTTCAACTCTACCGGAGCCGCTTCCTTTTGAGAGTTTTTCAACTTCATCGACAGAAACCAAATTAAAGTCCCCGGGAATAGTTTGTTTTAGGCATGATGCTGCTACAGCAAATTCAAGTGCTTCCTTTGTATTAGTCTTAGTTAGTAAAGCGTATATTAATCCGCTTGCAAATGAATCTCCCCCGCCTACTCTATCGATAATTTGGATATCATATCTTTTTGAGCGATATGGTTCCGTGCAGTCTATATCATCAAGCAAGATACCACTCCATCCGTTACGGGAAGCTGAATAACTTTCTCTCAAGGTTATTGCAACCACCTTGAAGTTATATTTTTCTTTTAATTTTCTAGTCAGTTCAAAATATCCTTTTTGATAAATCTCCGCACTTTCAACATTTGAACTTCCAGCTTTGAGGCCCAAGCTTTTTTCAGCGTCTTCTTCATTGCCTATGCACACATCAACATACTCCATCAAAGGATTCATTACAGCTTGTGCTTCTTCCATACTCCATAATTTTGAGCGATAATTTATGTCGACGCTAATTATTGCTCCACTTTTCTTTGCTGCTTCACATGCAGTTCTTAAGGAATCTTGTGCCGTTTTTCCCAACGCGGGAGTTATACCCGTCCAATGAAACCATTTAACGTCTTTGAAAACTTCTTCCCAATTTAATTCATCTTTACCCAATGTAGTTATAGCTGAGTTAGCTCTATCATAAATTACTTTCGATGCTCTTTGACTCGCTCCGGTTTCCAAAAAGTAAATACCAACTCTGTCTCCACCTCTAACAATATAATCTTCTTTTACCCCAAATTTTCTAAGGCTATTTACCGCTGCTTGACCGATTTCATGTTTTGGTAATTTCGATATAAAATAACTATTTAATCCATAATTAGATAATGCAACTGCAACGTTTGCTTCTCCGCCGCCGTAGTTTACATCAAACCGCTGTGCTTGAACAAATCTACTGTACCCGGGAGTGGAAAGTCGAAGCATTATTTCTCCCATTGTTACTACTTTTTCTGACATTTGCTTATTACCCTTCCAATAATTTTCTTATTATTGAACTTCCTTTCTTATTTGACTTTAATTCTTATTTAGCTGATTTAATGCTGTTAATCAATATTTTTGCATTCTCAGTAAGTTTATCATAATTTCCCTCGGCTATTGCTTTCCTATCAAGAAGTGCACTACCGACTCCAACTGCAACTGCGCCCGCTTTTATCCAATCACCGGCATTCGTTAAACTAACTCCCCCGGTAGGCATTAATTTTAAGTGGGGCATCGGGGCAAGGACATCTTTAAAAAATGCCATTCCAACTACATCAGCCGGAAATACTTTAACAATATCAGCTCCAGCTTCATAAGCTAACTGAACTTCAGTCGGTGTAAAAGTGCCTGGCATTGCAGGAATATCATTTTTATGAGCAATATCTATTATTTCTTTTTTGAATATCGGGCTAACCACATACTTTGCTCCCGCATCAATTGCCCTTTGTGCTATTCCGGCATTTAGC
>CAJXGP010000079.1 GCA_913053915.1 uncultured Ignavibacteriales bacterium
TATTTCTGCCTGTGATTATTCTTTTTTTTGTGGGGCTATTGGCTATATACAGCTCCACTTTGAATAATCCAAATGCTAACGATAATTTCGAAAAACAATTAATCTGGGGAATAATTGCTTTCTCGATATTTTTTATTACCTATTCTTTACCCACAAATACATTCAAAGCCATAGCTATTCCTACTTATTTATTTACTATTTTGCTTTTAATATTGGTTATAGTTGCCGGTCGTAGAATTTACGGTGCTCGAAGCTGGTTTGAATTTGGCCCTTTTGGTTTTCAACCTTCCGAATTAGCAAAAGTCGGAATTATTTTCGCTTTGGCTGCCTTCCTGAGCAGGAGCAATACAAATATTGAATCGTTTAAAGATATAATAATAACTCTAGCTATAGGGCTATTACCTGTTGGATTAATATTACTTGAACCTGATATGGGTACTTCCTTAGTATATTTTGGAATAATTCTAATGATGATTTTTTGGAAAGGGATTAGCTTATTCGGTTTGTTTGTAGTTCTCTCGCCGGCAATTGTTGCCTTGTCTTCTTTATTCGGAGCTGTATATTTATGGAGCGCGCTGATTTTGGTGGTGATCTGCCTAATATTTTTTAAGAAAGATATATTTTTCAGTGGTTCAATTTTTGCTTTGAACCTGGCATCAGGATTTTTCGTAAATTATGTTTATGGAGCCTTAAGCCCGCATCAACAGATAAGAATAAAATCTTTTATTAATCCATCTTTCGATCCGTTGGGCGCTGGCTATAATGCACTGCAAGTGCGAGTTGCAATAGGTTCAGGGGGACTTTTAGGAAAAGGTTTTTTAGCCGGGCATCAAACGCAGCTTCAATTTATACCCGAACAATGGACAGATTTTATTTATTCCGTTATCGGTGAAGAATTTGGTTTTATTGGGACTATTCTTGTCCTATCAATATTCCTTTATCTTTTTCTTAGAATTTTGAAACTTGCAGCAAATGCAAAAGATGAATTTTTAAGTTTAACGTTAATCGGTATTTTGGCTGTTTATTTTATTCATCTTTTTATTAATATAGGAATGGTGGTAGGTATAATGCCTATCATTGGAATACCGCTTCCATTTGTAAGTTACGGAGGCAGCTCACTAGTTGTAGATGTTTTTATGCTTGGTGTTGCCGCAAATATTTATCGTACTAGAAAAGATTATATTTAATTCTAGTTCATGAAGGGAAATCCAGCAGTGGCAGATTAGGAATCAATATTCATTCTACGGCCGGTAAAGGAAATGCAGACTTTTGTAATACTTGGACTTTGGAATTTTCCGTTAAACAACATGTAAGGATTTATGCCGGAATGCCGATAGGTCAGATAATTTATTTTGAAATAAACGGCAAAATCAATATTCCGTACAATTTGAAAAATAATGTCAAATATAATAAACGAACAAAATATCCTGTCAAATCAATGATGTTTAAAAATTTTAATTCGAATAATGACTGCTTCCGATAAATTAAAGAAAAAAAACAATGCCGGTAAATTTATATGCGTTGGCTTAGACCCGGATATTAAGAAAATTCCGGTGCATTTAAAAAAAGTTCAAGACCCCGTGTTTGAGTTTAATAAACGGATAATCAATGAAACTTATGAGAATGCTGCTGCATTTAAGTTGAATTTTGCTTTCTACGAGAGTGAAGGTTATAGGGGGATGGAAATATTACAAAAAACGATCGAATGTATTCCGAAAGATATTTTAATCATCGCAGATGCTAAACGAGGTGATATCGGTAATACTTCCAGAATGTATGCTAAATCGGTTTATGAATTTTATAATTGTGATGCAATCACGATTAATCCTTATATGGGGGAAGATTCTGTACTTCCTTTCCTTGAGTATACACAGAAATTGAATTTTATATTAACATTAACATCCAATCCAGGTTCCTCGGATTTCGAAAAAACGAAATTAGCCGATGGTTCATTACTATATCAAAAAGTAATTAAGAAAATTATTCAATGGAATAAGAACAAAAATTGCGCAATTGTTTTCGGGGCTACAAACACGGAAGAATTGGAAAAGAGCATCGGTTTATTTGGTGAGCTTCCTGTTTTGCTTCCGGGAGTAGGCGCCCAAGGCGGGAATCTCAGTGAAGTATTTGGAGTATTTAAAAATAATAACAGGTTAAATTTATTAGTTAATGTTAGCCGTGCAATTATTTATAAATCAAATGAGAAAGATTTTGCAGAAAAGGCAAACAGCGAATTAGTGCGAATGAATAACCTAATTAAATCTCTTTATTAAATCTCTTTCTGAATGTGTAATAAAACGTTAATATTTATTTTACAATTACACCTTTTATTAGTAACTTTTTTAAGTAAAAATATCCTTTAGTAATAAGGTAACTAAAGTGTCGAAAGCCAAAGAGCCAAAATTGCAAATAAATAAAATTTCAAATGAAGAAGCAATACCGCAAGCATTATTTCCTGAAATCTATAATCCGGATCTATTACCGGAAGATAAAAATCTTCCTCTACCGGGTTTAATCAATCTAAAAAATTTATTAAATACATCTATCTCATATATAACTATTTCTGTAGAGATTCCTTCCAAAATTCAGAATATCGATCTTTATCTGTTTATCAATAATGAAAAAAGAGATATGTTTCATCTTGTTAGCGCTGGATTATTTCATTTTAATGGAATATATCTTTCAAAGGGTGAAAATATTATACAAATATTTTACAAGCGAAAAAATAAAAAGTCAAGACCTGTTCAAAGAATCATAATCAGAAAATGAGGATTAAATTATGATTAAGGCCCTTAAAGTGCATGAAAAGTTTCTCTATGAAATTTGGAAAGAACAAAATTTTAAAAAGGGACTGACTAGTAAAAATGGCGAGCAAATCGCAATAATTGGTGTAGGAGTTGAAAATAAAGAATTAGGTGGTCCGGATTTCAAAAATGCCAGAATTAAAATCGGTAATATAACTTATCTCGGTGATGTTGAAATTGATAGTTATTATACAGACTGGAAAGCACATGGTCATCATCTTAATAAAAAATATAATAAAGTAATTTTACACGCAGTTCTGAATGATGATTTAAACCATAATTATGTTTACACTCAAAATGGTAGAAAGGTTCAATCGATTTCCATTCATGCTTTTATAAAAGATAATCTAAAGGAAAATATTCAGAAAGCTATATTGTCCGAAAGAAAAAATAGGTTAAATAAAATGCCGTGTTTTGACCTTAACGATATAATAACGGATCAAGAGAAGTTGGATTTTTTATATAGTTTAGGTATCGTTAGGTTTAAAGATAAATGTGATAAGATGATGCATAGATTAAAAGAAATTACATATTTGAGAGAAATGAATTTAAAAGAACCGGTTATTCAATATGATCTTGATGAAAAATTTTATAATCAGAATTTTACGCAGGAAGACTTCAATAAAAAGGAAATATGGATGCAATTAATCTATGAATCGGTTTTTGAATCTTTAGGGTACTCAAAAAACAAAGTGATAATGCAGAATCTTGCAAAAGCGGTTGATATTGATTTAATATCAAATTTTTCTGGTGCGGAACATTTTGTATTGATAGTCGAATCAATTTTATTTAATGTTAGCGGGATAATTCCGGATGTGGAAAAACTTCCTGATGAGGAAACTTCCGGTTATACAAAAAAATTAGTTGAATACTGGAGTAATATAACATCATCGTATGATGGGAAGATATTTCACGCCGCTCAATGGCATTTTTTTAGATTAAGACCACAAAATTTTCCCACGATTAGAATAGCCGGTGGAGCTAGAATATTGAAGCGGATAATTAAAGAAAATTTAATTACAGATTTTATAAGTAAGATAGAAAGAATAAAAGATTTAAATCAACTTACAAGAGAATTAAAAACACTTCTGATCGTTAAAGGAGAAGGATTCTGGCATGACCATTTTGTATTTGATCAACCTGCTAAAAATCCGATAAATTATTTTGTAGGTTCTTCAAGGGCGGATGAAATATTAATTAACATTATGTTCCCGATATTTTTTATTTACTTTGAAGTATTTAGCAAAAGAGAATTAAGCGAAAAAGTGATAAAGCTATTTGTGAATTATTATCAAAAAAGTGAAAATAATTTGGTTAAAAATGTATCTTTAGCATTACACTTAAGTGATGCTTGGAAGCGAAGTGTTATTTATCAAGGTATGATTGAACTATTTAGGTCATACTGCACTCACGAAAAATGTTTGGAATGTAATATCGGTAAAAAAGTTTTTAATTAATTTTAATTTGATTATTCGAAAAGTCCAATAAGTATGGCAGCTTTTATATATTCTATTCATAATTAACGGATATAATATTAAAAAGACCTGAATAAAAGTAATTTTCTAAACCGGTCTTTTGTTAAAGACGTAAAAAAAAATTTGTGTTTTCACTCATCTAATAAATTTTAACCGGATTTAATTATTACTAGTTAATTTTTGAATATCATCACGAATCTTTGCTGCCCTCTCATATTCTTCAGTTTCAATAGCTTCTCTTAATTTATTCTGTAGAGCTGCGATTTTTGCTTCTTTAGTTTTTGGCAATTTTTCCTCCGCTTGAATGTCGGATATTCCTTTGTCCATCATCTCTTCCGAAGGAATAAACGCAGCAGTTTTCATAACCGATTCAGCAACGTAAATAGGCGCTTTAGCTCTTACTGCAAGAGCAATTGCATCGCTTGGCCGGCTGTCAATTTCATTAGTTAATGCCGATACTTCGAGAACTATTTTGGCATAAAAAGTATTTTCCCTAAGCTCATCGACTATTACTTCCATAATTATTGCCCCTAAATTGTCTATTATCTGTTTCAATAAGTCATGAGTCAGAGGTCTAGGAGGTTTTATGCCTTCTATCTCTAAAGCAATAGCTTGCGCTTCAAAAGCGCCGATAATTATAGGCAGTCTCCTTGGACCATCCATTTCTTTTAATAATATAGCGTAAGCGCCGCCGGTTGAGGGGCTTGATGAAAGCCCTAATATTTCACATTGAACCTTTTGCAAAAATTACTCCTCAAGCATTATGATTTTATTTTTCTAACCTCTTCTATCAATGCCGGTAATACTTCAAACACATCACCGGCTATTCCGTAATCAACAATGGAAAAAATTGGTGCATCTTTATCTTTATTTACAGCGACAATATATTTGGAAGAAGACATACCTGCTATATGTTGAATAGCGCCTGAGATTCCACAAGCAATATATAAAGAAGGGGATACGGTTTTGCCTGTTTGTCCAACTTGTTCCCTGTGCGGGCGCCAACCGGCATCAACCACAGCTCTGGAAGCTCCGACTGCTCCTCCCAACGCATCCGCTAGTTCTTCAATAAGATGAAAATTTTCAGCAGATTTCATTCCTCTTCCACCCGAAACAATTATATCGGCTTCGGCAACGTCCAATTTACCTTCCGATTTTTTAAATTCAACAACATAAGTTTTAAAATTTGGCGAATTAACTTCTCTAGTATCTACCTCCGGTTCGGAATTATCTTCTAAAACAGGTGTCTTGAAAACATTAGGTCTTATTGTTAACACTCTCTTTTCCGTTTTAAATTTTACATCTACCAAGGCTTTTCCTGCATATACAGGTCTAGTTGCTATTATATCATCATTTTCCAGCCAATAATTCACACAATCCATTATACAACCTGCATCATATTTAACACTAATTCTCGGAGCCAAATCTTTTCCCAAACTTGTATTTGATAATATAATAAATTTTGCTCCAATTTCTTGTGCGTAATTTGCCACTATTTCAGAATAAGCACTAGAAGAGTAATTTTTTAATTTTTCATTTTTAAAATGAACAACCTTTTTTATTCCGTATTTTGAAATATCCTTTAGATTATCTACGTTGTTACCTACTACAACCGCCTCGGTATCTATATTCAATTCTTTTGCGAGCTTGGTAACAAAGCCAACTACTTCGAAAGAAGATTTTTTTAATTTTCCTTCCCGTTGTTCTAAGACAGCTAAAATTTTAGTTCCCATAATAGAAATCCTTTTTTAAATTACTTTTGCTTCTTCATGAAGAAGTTTAACTAATTCGGGCACTGCACTGCTATCATCACCCAAAATTCTGCCCGGTTGTTTTGTAATAGGCTTTTGCATGGTGATTATTTCTGTGAGAATTTCCGCTTGTGCAGCCGATTTTTCTTCGATTATTTTCTTCTTAGCAGTCATTATTCCTCTTAATGATGCATACCTAGGTTCATTCAACCCTTTTTGCGCAGTTATAATTACCGGTAATTCCGTTTCTACCACTTCTTTACCTCCTTCAACTTCTGTTTCCGCTATTACTTTATTGCCATTTATTTTTAGATCGACTACAACGGAAATACAATTAAAACCCAGCAACTCAGCAATCATTTGTCCAACTACAGAATTATCATAATCTACCGATTGCTTACCACAAAAGACTATATCGCAATTGAGTATTTTAATTTCCTCAGCTAAAGCTTTTGCAACAGCATAAGAATCTCTAGGATTATCATCCAGTAACAAAACTCCGCTATCAACTCCCATTGCAAGTGCTTTTCTTATAGTTCCTTTACTATTAACCGAGCCCAAGCTTATTGCTACAACTTCGCCTCCGAATTTTTCCTTTGTTTTTAGAGCTTCTTCAACGGCAAATTCATCGTATGGATTAATTATGTATGAGACATCTGCCGGATCAATCGCTTTATTGTCCGAGCTTACTTTGACCTTTGTCGCAGTATCCGGAACATGACTTACACAAACTGCAATTTTCATTATTTCTCCTCCGGTAATTTCTTTAAATATTAATAAAAATATAAACATACAACCTTATAAAATCAAACCCGCAAAATTTGTCCTATGTTTATCATAATTAATTATAAAGTATTAGAACTTTTTAATTAAAATTTATTTAAATTTTAATTATGGAAAAAGAATTAATAAATAAACCGGTCATCGATATAAAGGTTGAAGAAGAAACTGCTACAAATTTTATAAGTAGGGTAGTACTTTATAATGATGACTGGCATACTTTTGATGAAGTCATTTATCAATTGATTAAAGCAGTTCATTGTACCTACGGAAAAGCCAGAACACATGCGTTTGAGGTCCATGTAAAAGGAAGTTCTATTGTATTTAGCGGATCGATTAAAGATTGCCTTCGGGTAACTTCCATATTAGAAGAAATTGCACTTAATACGCAAATAATTACATGATGAGCAATACATTTTGCGGAAATCACTCAACTCTATCTGCATTCTAAATATGTTAATCCTTAATTCTTATAAATGTTATTTCATTGTTTATGCTTAATGAACTGCATATATTTGTACACTTGATAAATTAAATAAACGAAGGATAAATGTGAAAAAAGCAAGAGAAGATATACGAAACATTGCGATAATAGCTCATGTTGATCATGGAAAAACCACACTAGTGGATTATATGTTAAAGCAAACCGGTGCATGGAGAAAAAATCAGCATGTTGAAAATAGAGTAATGGATTCTAATGCTCTTGAAAAAGAGCGAGGTATAACAATATTGGCTAAGAATTTAAGTATTAAGTTTAACGGCATCAAGATAAATATTATCGATACTCCGGGGCATGCCGATTTTGGAGGTGAAGTTGAGAGAACTCTTAAAATGGTAGATGGTGTATTGTTGCTTGTTGATGCTG
>CAJXGP010000080.1 GCA_913053915.1 uncultured Ignavibacteriales bacterium
GAGTAGGTTTTGTAAGCGGTACACAATGGGACGGTACAAATGTAGGGGATTATTCATTTGCTTCAGGTCATAACACAACCGCAAGCGGTAATAATTCAACAGCGATGGGGTATCTCACAACCGCAAACTCTGGTAATTCAACAGCGATGGGCACTTACGTTTCAACTAATGCTAAGTTTGGTTCTTTTATAATCGGGGATAATTCTACACTTACAATAGCTAACTCTACCGCAACCAATCAAATGATGATGAGGTTTGCGGGAGGTTATGTGTTTTACACTAACAGTGGTTTAAGTGCTGCTGCATATTTAAATAACGGACAAAGTAGCTGGTCAACTACCTCAGACTCCACAAAAAAATATGCGTTTCTACCGGTTAACGGGGAAAGTGTATTAAATAAAATTAGCAAATTTAATTTAAGAAGCTGGAGTTATAAAGGACAGGACAAAAAGTATTTTCGCCATTACGGTCCAATGGCACAAGAGTTTTTTGTTGCATTCGGTCACGATAAATACGGTATTGCCGGAAACGACACAACTATAGCTCAAGCTGATTTTGAAGGAATAAATTTAACAGCTATTCACGCCTTGATAAAAAGAACGGATGAGTTAAAAAGTGTTCAGAATGAATTGAAAACCAAAACAGAAGTATTAGCATTATTAAAACAGAAGGTTAGTGAACAGCAAAACCAACTTGCAATGCAGCAAAAACAAATTAAAGAGTTAAATAAAATGAAAACAGAATTTGCAGTATTCAAACAAGCAGTTGAAAAATTATTAATAAATAAAAATGCTGACTCAAAAATAAAATTAACAATGAATAAGTAAACAAAAGAGGCGGCAAAATGAAAATAAAAAATGGTATTAAAACAATACCGATAGTCTGTCTATTATTGTTTACGTCAATTTCTGTTTACGGACAAGGGCTGACAATTGGTACGGGAACTACAACACTCACTCTCGGTAGTAGCACAACTTTCAGTTTAAGCGGTAACTGGACGGATAACGGCACCTTTACAGCCGGCACGGGCAGCACGGTTATTTTTAACGGAGCCTCCGGTAATCAAACAATAACCGGCACGGAAACCTTTAATAATCTAACAATTAACAAAGCAGCCGGTAATGTGGTGCTTGCAAATAACATAAATGTAAACGGCACATTAACTTGTACAAGCGGTAACTTGGATGTAAATAATTATAATTGCAGTCTCGGCGCTTCCGCAACTTTAAGTGAAACTTCAAGCAATGAAGTAATGAACGGCACAATATCAATTGACAAAAAACTTAATGCACCATCATCATTTAATGCCGGAAATCTGGGCGCAGAAATAACAAGTACTGCAGATTTAGGGACCACAACAATTACAAGAGGAAGTGCGGTTCAAACAGCCAACGGAAATAATAGTATAAGAAGGTATTTCGATATTACTCCGACAACAAATACCGGGTTAAACGCCACATTAGTATTTCATTATTATACTTCTGAGTTACTCGGACTTACAGAATCAACATTAAGTTTATTCAAATCAACAGACGGAGGAACGACCTGGACAAATGAAGGAGGAACTGTAAATACAACTGCGCATACTGTAACATTAAGCGGTATTGCTTCTTTTTCACGTTGGACAGTAGGCTCAACCACTTCGCCACTTCCCGTAGAACTAACATCCTTTTCAGCCTCAGTAAACGAAAACACAGTTAAATTAAATTGGCAGACTGCAACGGAAGTAAACAATTACGGTTTTGAGATTCAGCGAGCTTTATCTTCTACTACGCCAGGTCAAGACGAATGGGAAAAGATTGGTTTTGTAAACGGAGCCGGAAATAGTAATTCTCCTAAATATTATACATTTAGCGATAAAAACGCTATGGGCGGCAGCAGTTTTGATTATAGATTAAAACAAATAGATGTAGATGGTAAATATAAATATTCTGATGTAGTTAATGTAAAAATAACGCCCGGTAAATTTTCATTAAACCAAAATTATCCTAATCCGTTTAATCCGAGTACAGCAATAAAGTATGAGATACCAGCATTTGTTGGTGACGCAAAGTTTGCGTCCCCTACAAACGTAACGCTTAAAGTTTACGATGTTTTGGGCAGAGAAGTAGCAACACTTGTAAACAAAGAACAATCAGTCGGAAATTATAGAGTTACTTTTGATGCTTCAACATTTGCGAGCGGAGTTTACTTTTATAGAATAATTGCGGGTAGTTTTGTGCAGACAAAAAAGATGTTATTATTGAAATAATATTATGAGACTTCTGAAATATTCAAAATATCATTCCCGTGAACTTGTCCACCTCTAGTGGAAACCTGTCCGTAGTACTTTGGAAGGCGGGCGGAAATCCAATTAGTTTTGTAGTAGCTCCCCAGTTGCCTGCCGAAGGCAAGTTAGTTGGAATTGTATATGTAATTCGAGGACAAAATTCTGCAGGTATTTTCCATTTATTCTATCTTACCATTTATTCCTTGAAGAGGACGTTCATTATTATAATAATATAAATATAATTCCCACATTAGGTAATCATCTGAGGTAAACCATTTAGATATTCGCTCAATAAATAATGCAAATTTTCATTTTGTAAGACTCAAAGAAAATAGTTATTATAAAAAGAAAAAATAAAATTTATTCCACTATTTAAGAAAATGTTTATAAAACAATTATTGATAATACTATTATTAACCCAAGTTTTATTTCCAATAAACCCTTCAACTAAAAATTTAAAAAATATAAAAAAACAGTTTGAGCTAAACTCAAAGAACTATATTGTAAGTCAATTGTTAACCGGTTACCGTATATACGATTTTGTTAAAGACAAAGAGGGATTTATGTGGATTGCCACAAATAAAGGGTTGATAAGGTATGACGGTAATAACATTAAATTATTTAATGAACAAAATGTGAAATATTTACAAGGGGGTGTAATATCAGACCTAATATTTGCAAAAGATAATAAATTATTTTTTTTAAATGGATTTAATATTCTGCAAAAAGATAATAATAATAATTTTAACTTATTAAAAATTGATGTTAACAATTTTATGCAACCCTCGAGTATGAAAATGGATAATGCGGATACTTTGTGGATTGGAACTTTGCGAAGTGGATTGTATAAATTTATTAACAATAAAATTGTTAAAGTAATTACAAAATCACCCTCCCCCAAAAAAAGAATTACACATTTAAATTTTGATAATAAAAATAAATTATGGATTAGTGTAAATGGAGAAGGGATATATCTTTTAGAAAATGAAAAATATGTTGTCTTTCCGTGGAATGAAAAATTACCTTTTAAAAATATTAGAAGTGTTTTCTTTGATTCTGAGAATAGACTTTGGGTAGGAACAAATAAAGGCGTTATTGTTATTTATAATTATGACAGTGTAAAAAAATATTCCTATAAATTTATTACTAAGAAAATAATACGAACATTTGCTGAAGATGAAAATTTAAATATTTGGATGGGTTCGACTCAAAACGGCATTTTTATTTACAATAAAGGTCAAATAATAAAATTTAATTTCGGTAATAAATTATCTGATAAAGGTATAATCAAAATTGCGACCTATGGTAAAGAAGTTTGGGTGGGAACCTTAAAGGGAGGGATTAATCTTTTAATAAAATCTCAAATACATTCATTAGGGATGAATAACGGTTTCAAAAACGATTATATAAATTCAGTTTATGAGGATAAAAACGGAGAAATTTTAATAGGAACAAGAAAAGGAATTTACAAGCTTGAAAAACCATTAATATCTAATAGTGTAAAAAAACTTAAGATATTAGAAAATGAACATATTTTTGCAATTAACAGGTCAAATGAAAATGAATTGATATTGGGTACAAGATATAACGGCTTGTTTATAATTGGAAAACATTCAATAAAAAATCACACAATTGCAGACGGCTTAAAAAGCAATTTTGTAAGAGCTATTTATGTTGATAATGACGATTCTATTTGGATTGGTACTAATGCAGGGGGGGTATCAATATTAAAAGGAAATAAAATTGAAAATCTTAAAATTAAAAAGAATCTATCTAGCGATTTGATATCATTTATACATAAAAGTAAAGACGGTAAATATTGGATTGGAACTTCCGGGGGCGGTGTTAATATTGTGGACAATAAAGGTAATGTTAAGTATCTAAATAAAACTAATGGATTAAAAGGTAATATAATATCATCAATTGCTGAAGATGATGCCGGAGATATTTGGCTTAGTATAAATGGGGGTGGATTAGCATTAATTAAGGACAATAAGATTCATACTTTTACAACTGCCGAAGGTCTTTATACTAATACAATATTAAATATTCTTGTTGACAAGAATAAAAATATTTGGTGTTCAACTCCCTACGGTATTTTTAAAATAACAAAAAACTCAATAGATAATTACCTTTCAGGAAAGGTTAGAGAAATAAAATATAGAAATTTTGATAAATCAGACGGAATGATTTCCGATAAAAGTACGGGAGCTTCTCCGCAAACAGCCTCTATTACAAGTAAAGGAATATTATTATTTTCAACAATGTACGGTCTTGTACTAGTTAATCCAAATTCTATTTTTGAGGAAACAAATAAAATAAAACTGTACATAGACAAAATTATTATTAATAATTCTAATTATAACCCGGAAGAAGTATATGCAATTTCACCAAACCCTGATAGGGTTGAATTTAGATTTGGCTTAATTGATTTTAAAAACCCTTCTAAAGTAAACTATAAGTATAAACTTATCGGCTTTGATAAAAGTTGGATTGATTTAATGGGGAATAAAAATATAGTTTACACTCATCTGCCTTACGGTAAATATAAATTAAAAATTATAGGTTTTGATAAAGGTAATAAGAAAAATCTTGTTTCCATTGAAAAAGAAATTTTTATTGAACCGTATTTTTGGGAAACACTAACATTTAGAATTATCTCTCCGATTTTGTTAATATTATTTCTAATCTTTTTAACCAAGTATATTGTTAACAAAAAACACGAAAGAAAAATAAAACTAATTGAAGCCGCATGTGCTCTTGAGAATGAAAGAATGAGGATCTCAAGAGATATGCACGACGAATTCGGATTAAGCTTAAGCAAGATTAATTTACTTACTGAAATTGTAAAACAAAACATTTCCGATAAGATTAAAACAAATAAAATAATTAACGAAATTTCTTTAAGTGGGAGAAGTCTTGCTGAAAGCATGGATGAAATTGTGTGGGCAGTAAATCCGAAAAATGACAGATTGGACAAGATGCTGTATTATTTAACAAATTTTTTTGAAAATTATCTGACGCTTACAACTATCCAATTTAAGTATAAAATACCGGATGAAATTCCAAGTGTATTTGTTTCTGCAGAATTTAGACACAATATATTTTGCGTTATCAAAGAAGGAATCAATAATTCAATAAAACATTCAGGTGCTTCTTTGATAGAATTGATTTTTGAATATAACGCACCTGAGTTAAATATATTGTTAATTGATAATGGAAAGGGAATAGATAAAAACAAAATTTTTGAATTTAGAAACGGTATTAAAAACATGACTAAAAGAATTGATTTATTGGGGGGGAATTTAGAAATTAATAATGTTGATACAGGAGGAGTAAAGTTGGACATCCGGTTAACATTAAAAATGACACAAAAGTAGCATATACAAAAAGAGAATAATTCGTTATATTTTTATTATGTCAAGTAAGCAAAAGATAAAGGTTGCAATTGTTGAAGATAAAAAGGATATAAGAAATAACATTGAAATACTGTTAAATAATAGCGACAGTATTAAGTGCATAAAAACTTTTCCCAACTCTGAAACAGCAGTTGAACATATTCCCCGGTTAAAACCTGATGTAATTTTAATGGATCTAAACCTTCCGGGTAAATCGGGTATTGAATGTACTAAAATATTAAAATCAAAAATTCCGGAAACTCAGATAATAATTCTTACTATGTATAACGATAGCGAGATGGTTTACCAGGCACTAAGCTCAGGTGCATCAGGCTATTTGTTGAAAAGAACAACTTCCGAGCAGCTAATCGAATCAATTAAGGAAGTATTCAAAGGTGGTTCCCCTATGTCAATGGAGATCGCAAGAATGGTTGTTAATTCTTTTAGTAAAAAAGATAAAAATAAAAAAGTTGAGGAAAAGTTAACTAAAAGGGAGTGGGAAATTTTAGGACTTCTCTCTAAAGGAATGAAATACAAAGAAATAGGCGAGCAGTTATTTATTAGTGTTGAGACCGTTCGAAATCATTTAAGACATATCTACAGCAAACTCCATGTTAGATCAGGCACCGAAGCCGTATTAAAATATTTGAATAAATAATCCTTACAAAATCAAATTACCTCCAAAGTAAAATTGACACATTTGTGCTATTGTTCTGATAGTATTTGGATTATATATTTAATAAAAATCTAAAAATTATTAGATAGAATACAATGAAAAATATTTTACTTGTTTTGATAATTACTATATCTGTAGTTGTCCAACTATCTAAACCAACCCCTGAAGCAGTGTACGGTGGTAGAATAAATGCCATTGCATCTATTCCATTAAACTCAATACAAGCAAGAGTATTTGTTTCAACAGAAAGTGCTAATTCAATTTTTTATGCCGATATGACTACTGCAGATACATTTGAAAATAAATAATTAGACTGAAATAAATTATATACAGAGGATAATTATGAAAAGGAAACATATATTACAAATATTGATACTGATTTGCTTGGCAGTATTTTCATTTGAAGTAGATGCTCAAACAACCTGGTTCCAAACATTTCAAGATGCTGATTTGATGCTTTCCGGGGTTGATTTTAACAACTCCGGTGGTGCTTTGTTGTTTAATCATCCTTCAGGTATTGCAAGTGACGGAACACATTTTATTCTATGCGACAGATTTAACAATCGCGTTTTAATATGGAATAATCTTCCGACAAAGTGGGACAACCAACCGGATATTGTACTTGGGCAAACGGATATGATCGGCAATAATTCCGGTTCGGGAATGGATCAGCTTAATTTTCCCGGGAATGTATCCGTTGGCAGTAACGGAAAACTTGTAATTGCCGATACCGATAATGACAGAATACTTATTTGGAATACATTCCCCACACAAAACGGGCAGCCTGCCGATATTGAAATTTATTTTCCTGCTTTCAGTACGAGTCATCCTGTGGACGGCTGGCCTTGGGGAGTTTACACTGACGGTACAAAATTATCCGCTACATCAACTATAGGATCAAAAATATTTTTCTGGAGTTCAATGCCCTCTAATAATAATCAACCTCCGGATTATACAATTGCTTTGCCTGATTTCGGCACACCGCGTACAATTTCATCCGACGGTGCAACGTATTTTTTCGTTGGGGATCATAATTCCAAGGTCAATGCACCACTGGCTGGCACATTTTTTTGGAATTCTTATCCTACTCAAGAAAATCAGCCCTATGATTTTTACGGAGATGGGTGGATTAAGGGTGTAAAACTACCTGACGGTAAATTGATTGCAGGCGGATTACTTGATGTTGAAATTTGGAACCAATTTCCAACTGCTTCTACGCAATTTCCTAATCTTATGCTGCAAAATAATTATT
>CAJXGP010000081.1 GCA_913053915.1 uncultured Ignavibacteriales bacterium
ATAAAATAATACCTCCCTTTAATGGTTTCTATAAGCAAACTTTCAATTTTTTAAGCGAGTTGGAAAACGAAAATAATAACAATACAAAATGGTTTTCCGGCAATAGAGATCGTTATGAAAAATACCTTATTTTGCCTTCCAAAGCTTTTGTTATTGCTATCGGCCAATTTTTCAATAATTTGAATCCCATCATCAGAACTGAACCAAAATTTAATAAAACTCTGATGAGAATCAATAAGGATATCCGTTTTACCAGAGGTCTTCCCTACCGGGATTATTTCCTGATTCACTTCGGCAAATTCAAAATGGATAGCGAATTCTATGTTTATTTGAATAAAAACGGTATTGAATACGGATTATTTATCAATAACACAAAAGGCAACGAACTTTTTTTCAGAAACAATAAAACTCAATTTAAGAATGAAATAATTAATTCCTTCGATAAATTTAATATCAACGGGAAATTTGATTTATATGAACTCAATAAAGGACCTGAATTCGTTCTTAATAACTTCAACGCTTCGAAAAATTTCCAAACTTTTTCTGAAATGAAATTTATTTTGGTTGAAAAAAATCTTTCAGTAAAAAATAAAATTATATACACTGCTGATTTTTTAACCGAGACAATTAAAGTATTTTCGGTACTGTATCCGATATATTGTTTTGCAATTTCGTCTCAGCCGCTAAAATTGTTAGATGAGTTTGAAGAACGGATGGGAATTCCAATTTAATTCAAACGCTTAAATCAAATCATATATAAAATTCTTACGATTTAATCATTTATTTTAATTTTTTAAGAAAAAGCATTAACACCCGGTTTTCATCACCTGTTATTTTTCCATTTTATTGTGCAACCTATTGAAAAGGTTTCCGGAATTGATATTTCTTTATCTTCTAATAATTCATATAGAGAATCTCGTAGATATCTACTGCCTACTTGGGATTCATCCTGCCAATTATCATCTATTTTCCCATGATATTGCAATTTTCTGCTTTTATCAAAAACAAATATTTCAGGAGTATGCGATGCATCGAAAGCTAGGGCTACTTGCTGATCTTCATCTCTTAAATAAGGAAAATTGAAGTTTTTCTCAATTGCTCTCTTTTTCATTTCTTCAAAAGAATCATCTTCATATTGAGTATCATCGTTGCTATTAATAGCAATAACTTGAACCCCCTTTTGTTCATAATCCCTTTGTATCATTTTTATTCTATCTTCATAAGCTTGTACATAAGGACAATGGTTACAGCTAAAAATTACTATCAATATTCTTTTATCGTTATAATCGTCTATATTATGTACAGTATCATCAATACCTATCAATTTAAAACGGGGTATTTCCGAACCTATTTTGAGTGTTTTTGTAGCCATGAGATTTATTCCTTAATTTTTCATAAATTTTGAGTTAGGTCTAAAAAGGTCATTCTCTTTTCACAAGAATGACGGTATTCAAATTAAAGTTTTTTAAACTTAAATTATTAAATGTAAATAAAATAAATTCTAGCATAATTTGAAAATATTCTTCAATTATTTACTTTCGTTTTCAATTACAATAGGTTTAAATAATGATACAAGATATTGACTTCGCAAATATGCTTTATTATAATTATCAAGATTATAAAGAGCCTTCTCTTAACAAAAAAAGGATAAAACATTCCGAAATTTTACCACTTATTCAGCGTTTAAAAGATAGTGATATTTTCACGGTAAAAGAAGTTGGGACATCAGTCGAGCATCGTCCCATTTTTCTCATTTCATTTGGAACCGGAAATTCAAAAATATTTCTCTGGTCTCAAATGCATGGTGATGAATCAACTGCTACAACGGCACTTTTCGATATAATTAATTTTATTTCTGCGGATGATAATTTAAATAGATTTCGAAGTGATCTGTTTAAGGACACAACTATCTATTTAATGCCTATGGTTAACCCGGATGGAGCTGAATCTTTTCAGAGACGAAATGCATTCGGAATTGATATAAACAGGGATGCTATCCGGAAACAAACTCCGGAAGCAAAAATTTTAAGCGAGACTTTCAACTCTATACATGCCGATTTTGGATTTAACCTCCACGATCAAGACAGGCTTTATTCGGCAGGGCATACATTTAAATCGGCTGCCGTCTCATTTTTAGCTCCTCCAGTTGATCATTCCAAGCAGGTGAATAGCGTAAGAATCAATGCTATTAAATTAATCAGCCGGCTTTACAAGGTAATATCTGATTTCATTCCCGGGCATATAGCTAAATATAAGGACGACTTTGAACCGAGAGCGTTCGGTGATAATTTTCAAAAAAGCGGAACAAGCACCGTTTTAATTGAATCCGGCGGATGGAAAGATGATCCGGAAAAACAATTTATAAGAAAGATTAATTTTATAGTACTGCTAACTTCATTTAAATGCATTGCGGAAAAAAGTTATGAAAATGAAAATATGGAATCTTATGATATTATCCCCTACAATGAGAAAGATATTTTCGACCTAATATTAAGGGACCTAACCGTTCAAAGCAATAATTCAAAATATACTATTGACCTCGGTATTATTAGAAATGAGGTTACGGTTAATAATGCAAAGGGTTATTATTATAAATCAATTTTAGAAGACAAGGGTGATCTGTCGATTTCTTTTGGTTATGAAGATCATGATTTCCCGGGAATGGAAATAAAGCCGGGAAAAACATACGAGAATATTTTTAGCTCAATTACCGAAGTTGAAAAATTAGACTTTACTAAGCTCTATAAAAACGGTTACACAAACGTTTTACTAAAATCCGATAATTTCGTTGCAAAATACACAACACTTCCGATTAATATTATACTCAACAAAGAACTAATGGAAAACAATGATATCTATATAGGGAATAATCCCGGTTTCATAATAGTTAAAGACGGTATGATACGATATGTTGTTATTAACGGTTTTTTATACGATACCATGGATGACATCGGTAAAATTGAGAACGGTATTGTTTATTAGGACAAATAATATTATTAAAATTATGTACGAATCATTTTTCTAAAATTATGTTTGAATTATTCTCTATGATTAATATAAAATTTTTTTAGCTGAAATTTTCCCCAATGTAAAAGGGTATTCATTCAGATAAACATGAGACTATATGAAAAATTTTGATTAAAAACCGTCAAAAATGATTTTCATATAAAACCCAATTGTTGTTAATATTCACGGTTAGAAAACTTAAAAATGACCTTTTTAAACATGCTTTATTAATTAATTATGAATTCTTTACCGGAAGGGCGAACAGAGTTATAGAGTTTTCTTAATTGATTATATGCATATTGACTTCCTCTTTCTGTGGCAAAGCGATAATATTTTACAGCATCCGGTATATTTTTTGAAACACCTATTCCATATTCATAACAATATGCTAAAGTTGCTTGAGCTAATACAGAACCATCCGTTATCGCTTTTTTTAATCCTTTGATTGATGTAGCTAGAATTTTATTTTTTAATGAATCATCAAAAATATTTGAAATTATTAATCTGATTTTTGCTCCCGCACTTCCTAATCGTTCAGCTTTTTTCCAAATAGTAATTGCCTTTTCTTTATTTTGCTTTACTATTTTACCGGTGAAATAATCCAATCCAAGTTCATTTAATGCCGGGATAAAATTAGAATTAGCTGATTGTACAAGTAAATTGAATGCATCTTCATCAACGATATTATTATCAAATCCAAAAATATGTAGTCCATACCAAGTGAACAATGCCGCGGGATTTTTTTTCTTAGCTAATTCTTGTAATGCCTTATAGAAATTATTTTCTTTGATTAAGTTCCAAAGAAGCCGGAATGAACGAGGTGAATCTAATTTTATAGCGCGTACATAATAAACCGCTGCTTTTAATATATCCTTTTTAAAATGAAATCCTTTCTCGTATAACCTCCCTAATAGAGTCAAAGCTTCCGGACTTCCGTTGTTAGCGAATTTTTTAAGAAGGGCTAAGGAAGTAGAATCAAATGAAAAAGATGAATCATTCTTTGTCGTTAATTTTAACGTTTTTGCCAATTTTTCATTTCCCGGGTGCAGGATATCTTCAAGCAATAATTTATTATCTATTTTTGAGCTTGTATCTGTGATTGTATGAAAATCTATGTAAACTAATCCCAATGTGGAGCTTAAAGAAGTATTCATCGAATTATTGGAAGATGTAAATAAATGATTTTTTTTATTCCCTTTCACTGAAGTAGTATCTAGAGATGAGATATTAATTTTTTTTCTAAATTCTGCAAGAATTATTTCAGCAGGTTTATACTTTTGTTTTGCAGCTTCTTTGATCCATTTGTAAGCTTTACTCCAATTTCTTTTTACAACCAAATTATCGGTATAAATTAATCCTACAACTTGTTCGGCTTGAGGCATTCCATCCTTGGCTGCGATCATAAAATAATTAAACGCACTAAAGGGATTCCACTTCGTACCCCAGCCGTTATTAAGAAGTATCCCATAATTGTAACTAGCCGCTGCTAAACCTTTATCCGCAGCTTTTTTTATCCAATATGCTGCTTTGACCGTATCGGTTGAAAATCCTTTCCCTAGCAAGTATCGGAGGCCTAATTCATGCTGTGCCAGCGTATTACCTTTATTTGCATCTTGTACTAATTTGAAATGTTGCCATATTTGATACGCTAAATTAGGTCGATAAAATAATCTTTGTCTTACCTTCGGCCTATAATTTTTAAATGCTAAACTTTCTGTTGTATCTTGTGCCTTCAATTGTGATGAAAGAATTAAAATAAGCGGCAGTAAAAAATAAATATTTGATATTCTTATTATTTTAATCAATTCGATTTTCTCTTTTATTTTTTCTGAACAAAATTTATCGTTTATAAATAAAACCAACTTAGATATTAATTTATCATTTTAATGTTTTAACTTGATTTTTTTGCGATTGTTTCAATATAAAAAAATAGCCATAACTATTTAAGCTATTATTCTAAGTTACAAATTTTTATAATTTTATTTTTTATGATTATTTATCTGATTAACTCACGTTACGCAAAAAGGCAGAAAATCATTAAATTTCTAAGCAAGAAAATAAGAGGTAAGAGATGAACAAGCAACTCTTAGAAATATACACTGATTATTTAATGAGTTCATATTCATATACAACAGCCACAGGACTTTCGGTATTATCAGAGGGAAAAATAAGTCACGATAAGATCACAAGATTTTTAAGTTCGGAAGATTTCACATCAGCAGGATTATGGTCATTAATAAAACGTACGGTAAGAGAAATACAAAGAGAAGATGGAGTAATAATAATAGACGATACGATAGAGGAAAAGCCAAGTACGGATGAAAACGAAATAATCTGTTGGCATTATGATCACAGCAAGGGACGGTTAGTCAAGGGCGTAAATATAATATCGGCACTGTATTACAGTAAAGGCTTTAGAATACCGATATCGTTTGATTTAGTAAGAAAGACAAAAACAGTGATTGACGAAAAGACAAAGAAAGAAAAAAGAATCAGTGAGAAGACAAAAAACGAACAATATAGAGAAATGCTAAAAGTTTGTGTTAAAAATAATATCAAATTCAAATATGTGTTAAATGATATTTGGTATGCATCAAGTAAGAATATGATGCTTGTAAAAGGAGAACTGAAAAAAGATTTTATAATGCCGATAAAGACAAACAGAAAAATAGCTCTAAGTAAAAAAGATAAACTTTCGGGTAAGTATGTTAGAGTAAGTGCACTCGAACTGAAAGAGAACACACAACAAGAGATATATTTAGAAGGAGTAAGTTTCCCGCTTTTGTTAATAAAGCAAGTCTTCAAAAACGCAGATGGAAGTCAAGGCGTTCTTTATTTGGTTAGTAGTGATCTAAGATTAACATACGAACAAAGTATAGCAATTTACCACAAACGGTGGAAAGTAGGAGAATATCACAAGTCATTAAAGCAACATGTTTGTTTATGCAAGTCTCCAACAAAAAGAGTCAGAACGCAGAGTAATCATATTTTTACATCGATATATGCATTTTTCAAGTTGGAATATTTAAGTTTGAAATCGGAGTTGAATCCAACAGCATTAAGAACAAAATTCTATATCTCTGCAAGTCGTGTCGCTTTTGACGAACTGATAAATCTTAAAGCTTGCTTTGCTATGAAATTCTAAAAATAATTAACTATACAGATATTTTTGCGTAACGTGAGTTATTAAATTTAATTCAAAATATACGATTTAGCTAAACAGTGAAAAACATTATTTTAAATAGAAATTATGTTATAGCCTATAAAATTGACTTAAAGTGGAAAATAAAAGATTTTTTGAGCTCCAAAATTAGTTATTTTCTCCCATTTATATTTTTTAAAGAAAGAGATACCTAAAATGACCAACATATTTTTTATAAGATTTTATAAGTCCACTTAAAAAAGGTAAATATTACGCAAATTTAGGAATTTGTAAACTGCTGAAGCAATTAATGATGTTCCTAAATTGTTGCTATCTCCCGACTTTCCTTGAGGGATGGCTATGTTAAAGCCGAGGGTTAATTTAATATTAATACGCATTGCAACCGTTCCAACGGTTTTTAGTCCTTTCTTTAGTGGACTCATTTATATTTATCCATTTTGAATATTAAATAGCCGATTCACCTCTTTCACCGGTGCTTATTCTAACGGCATCATCTACTGTGCTGATATATATTTTACCATCACCCCGTAAACCTGTATGAGCTGCTGTTTTAATAGCGTCCACAATTTTTTCCACCAAAGAATCTTTACAAAAAATCTCAATTTTTGCATGGGGTATATAATCAACTAAGTCTTCCACAATTCTGTGCGGTTCATTTTTTGCTTTAGTACGCCCGAATCCTCTAATATCCAAAACACTAATTCCTGTTAGATCTTTAATTTTATGAAGCGCTAACTTAACCTTACTGAGTTGATGTGGTTTTATATACGTAGTTATATATTTCATTTTTATTCCTCTTTTATTTTAATAAAAAAAGGCAGCAAGCGCTGCTGCCCGTAAATTAATTTTGATTCTCTTTTTCTACATCAATTGCAAACCATTTGTAAAGTGCCGGTAATACAAGTAAAGTTAAGATTGTTGAAGTAACCAATCCACCGACAACTACTGTTGCAAGGGGTCTTTGAACTTCACTGCCGATGCCTGTTGAAAATAAAAGCGGTATCATTCCAAGGGCTGCAGCCAGGGCAGTCATCAGTACAGGGCGCAACCTTAAGCTGGCACCTTTAATTGAAGCTTCATCTACCGGCAAGCCTTCTTTCATCAGTTGGTTCATATATGTAACCAACACTATTCCGTTAAGTAATGCGATACCGAACAGTGCTATAAATCCAACAGAAGCCGGAACAGAGAGGTTTTGCCCCGTTAACCATAATCCAACAATTCCACCAACCAATGCCAGAGGTAAATTCAATAATATCAGGATTGAGTTCTTTATTGAATTAAAACTCATGAATAAAAGTAAGAATATCAGCAGCAGAGTAGCCGGTATCACAATCGCAAATCTTTCATTTGCTTCCTGCTGAAGCCGGAACTGACCACCCCATGTAACAAAGTATCCCGGCGGTAATTCAA
>CAJXGP010000082.1 GCA_913053915.1 uncultured Ignavibacteriales bacterium
ACCCTGCTTATTTACCCTATTTTTTAACTCACCGCTCTTAATTTTTCTGCGTGTTAGATTATCCAACCAGTAACTTTGTCCGTAATCTAATAGTTTTATTAATGTATTCATTTTTATCTCCTTTAAATACAAATTTATGAACTAGTGTACCCGGTACAGGTCTATAATGATAAATGAAGTTAAAATGTAATAAGAATCTCAAAAGATAATTGTAATATACGAGACTATTTGTCTAAATGTTTTGCCTTTTAAAATTTTTCATTCGAAAAAAAAGTTATTTGGAATTTATCGATATTTTCTTTTAAATTTAGTAGCTAATTTCTTAAAATCGAATTCAAGAAATAAATTTCAATTAGAGAGTTACTTTCTTTTTAATAAACTTTAATCTTTAATGATATTCACAATTCAAATACATAAAAATAACCCTTTTGAATTTACCACAAACATATAAACGATATTATTTACACTTTATTCCGTTTTACAAATTTTGAAATAAATTAAAAGTCAAACCCTTTGTTACAGTCTGAAATTTCTCATCGTATAACCCATACAACTCAATATAATGATTTTGCAAGTTTATTCTACCTTAGAACGACAATAAAATATTATTTATAAAACCACTATAAATTAAACATCATAAAATCAACTAGTTGTAACATAAATCAAATTATAAAGAAATCAACTATTATCATTTGATTACTTTATGTATTTTTTCTATTCTTAAAATCAGTCGAATTATTTAATGGAGAATCGATACAATGAACGAAAAAGAATTACCTATACCCCATCATTTTGACAAAAAGAGGGTAGATAAAGTTTGGAAAGTTGATTATTTGAATAGGGCTAATGATGCAAGACAATGGGCGAAACAACTAGATATCAAACCTTCCTCAGAAGATAAATTTCGAATAGGGCTTCTAATTGTGGATATGCAAAACACTTTCTGTAATCCAAATTTTGAACTGTTCGTTTCAGGTAGAAATGGCAAAGGTGCCCTAGATGATGTATCACGTTTATGCAGTTTTATTTATAAAAATCTTTCCGCTATTACTGAAATAATACCGACAATGGATACTCATCTGCCCATACAAATCTTTCATCCGATATTTTTAATAGATAATCACGGTGAACATCCTGCGCCATATACTCTAATATCGGTTGAAGACATTGAGAATGGGAAATGGAAAATAAATCCGGATGTTTACTCCATTCCGGGTATCGATCAAAAATATTCATCCGGATATCTTTTACATTACACAAAGCAATTAAAAAAATCAGGTAAGTATAACCTCACTATTTGGCCCTATCATGCAATGTTGGGAGGTATTGGACATGCCCTCGTATCTTCTTTAGAGGAAGCAATATTCTTTCATAGTATTGTCAGATATGCTCAACCCGGTAATCAAATTAAAGGTAATAATCCCTTTACTGAACATTATTCGGTCTTTGGTCCCGAAATAACAAAAGATATTAATGGGAATAATATTGCCGTAAAAAATATTGCTTTAATTGATAAGCTCATGAATTTCGACGCAATTATCATTGCCGGCGAAGCTAAAAGCCATTGTATTGCATGGACAATTGAAGATTTGCTGAACGATTTTTCATTACGCGGAAAAAAATTAATTCAAAAAATTTACATACTTGAAGACTGTATGTCGCCGGTAGTAGTTCCAAATGTTATTGATTATACCGAACAAACGGATGAAACATTTAAAAAATTTTCAGATGCAGGTATGCACATCGTAAAATCTACTGTGCCGGTTAACCAATGGCTCGGGATCATCGGTAAAGAAAGTAAAAGATTACAAAATTAATTCATTTTTTTAATTTATGAGATTTCGCTAAAAAGGTATCTTTCTTCTGAAAAAGTATGACTTTTGTTGATGTTCACAATTCGAAAACTTGCAAATAACTTTTTTTGAAACACCGTATTCATTAAATTAAAACTAGAAAATTAAAATCGCTTAAAAGTTATATTAATTTTGTACAGTGAGATAACCTTTATTTTCAAGTTCAAATATTTTGAAAAAACCGTTCGGAGTCGGTTGTATTCCGTTTATTAATGTACCGGCTTTAACACCCATATAGTTCATAGCCAATTCACAAGCAAAAATCTTAACGCCATTTTTTAATGCTTTTTTAACTTCGCCTTGCATCTTACTTCCTTTTTGAAGAGAATGGATTGCCGGTCCAATTACCACAATCACTGCTTTAGATGCTTTAAATCCGTTATCTTTTAAAGATTCCTCCGCACTCATTAAGCTCACTGAAAGTATCCCTTTATCTTTTACTAAGTAAGCTGTTTTCGGTGCATTGTTATCCTTTTTACTTGTAATTATTTTAGAGGTTGATAAATACGCCTCAGCGTTGGTCGCAGTTATACCGGTGAATAAAAATATTATAAATAACGCTACAACAAAAATTGTAGTTTTCATACAAACCTCCTTTTAATTAGATATAAAAAAAATTGGTTAAGCGGAACAAGCCTATAATTGTACGTAAAAACCACGTAAATTTTAAATTTCTATTTAAATTAAATAATTTCATAAGAGTTTTATAAAGAAAAAGGTATAATTAAATCCGGTACAATTATATTCAAAGCTTTAATCTACAATTCAAAACATTTATTCTAAAATCGTATATAAAATATCTATAAGAAAATCATTAAAGGATGTGATGAAAGATAAATATTAAAGAATAACAGGAGCAATCATTTTATTTAATCGCACCTGATAATATGAGAGTTCCTTCACAATAGTTTGGTTTAAAAATTGGAAATTTCGCAAATATGAAATCGTTATTATACGATTAATCGATAAGATTTTTATTTCAAACTCTTTCAACTGACTCAGAATCATTTTATAATTGTATTATTAACTAAATCAGATTATTTTCTATTTTTATGGATTTACAACAGGAACATAAATATATTAGAAATTCCAAACAAACACCTGATGAATATTTGAAAGAACTTATCTTTAAATTAAAAGATAAAGCTAATATTCTTGAAAAATTAAATAATAATTTTTCCTGGTACAGGTTAGGTTTGTTTTTTCTGGGAGTAATTATTTCTCTACTCTTTTTCTTTTTTACTTCCAATTTATTGACAATAATAAGCATTTTATTTTTTCTAATTTCTTTCGCTATTCTAGCGCATATTCACGGTAAAATTATCAGAGGTCTAAATAGATTAAATGCATGGATCAAAATAAAAGAAACACATTGTGCCAGAATAAATTTAGATTGGAAAAATATTCCAAATGTGATTGATCAAAATTTGGATAATTCTCCAATTGAAATCGATCTAGATATAACAGGCAATAAATCTTTGCTTCAATTGATTGATTTTACAGTCTCTATACAAGGTAGGTCTCTTTTGAGAAGCTGGTTACTAAATAAAGCTCCTAATAAAAATGAAATTTATGAACGTCAGAAACTAGTAAAAGAACTTATTCCGCATTCCCGTTTACGAGATAAAATGTATCTAATTAAAATGATGTTGAATAAGAATGATTTTAACGGTGAGTTAGTGATTAATTGGTTAAAAAATTTTACACCGCAAAAATCGATTAAAAAATTATTAATATTATTAAGCATCTTAGCACCTCTGAATATTATTCTTTTTATTCTTTCTCTAACCATAAACTTACCTGCCTACTGGGCAATTACTTTGTTGTTTTATATTGGTATTTATTATTTCGGGAGAGATAGAAGAAATAATTTATTTGAAGAGATTGAATTTTTAAACGATGAGTTGAAAAAATTCCGTTCTATTTTAACTTTACTTGAAAATTATCCTTATCCTGGAAATTCACTAATCAAAAATGAATGCAATATTTTTTTGGATAAAAATAAACTTCCGTCATTCCTTCTCAAATCGATTGAAAACAGCATGTCTTTTTTACGTTTACGAAAAGGAAATCCTTTTGTATGGACACTAATTCGTTTATTGTTTCCGATAGACTATTTTTTCACTAGGAGAATTGATAATTACAAAGAAAAACTATTTAAAAAATTACCTGCCTGGTTGAATACATTTTATAAAATTGATGCTTTAAATAGTTTGGCAAATTTTGCTTATTTAAATCCTGAATATAAATTTCCGGATATAGTACCGGGTAATAGTCCGGGTGAGAAAATATTTGAAGCTATCGAAATTGGACATCCTCTAATTCCCCATGAAAATAAAGTTTTTAACAATTTTCAAATTTCATCAATAGGTGAAACAGCAATCATTACCGGGTCAAATATGTCCGGGAAAAGTACATTCCTGCGTACTTTGGGAATTAATGTGTGTTTGGCATACTCCGGCGGACCGGTAAATGCCCGCACACTAAATTTATCTTTATTCCGAATATTTACTTGTATTAAAGTAAGCGACTCGGTTATTGACGGCATTTCCTATTTTTATGCGGAAGTTAAAAGGCTGAAACAATTATTGGAAATAATAAATGAAAAAAATAAGTTGCCTCTTTTCTTTTTAATCGATGAAATATTCAGCGGTACGAATAATATTGAGCGATTAAAAGGAAGTAAAGCTTTTATCAAAGCATTGTCTCAAGCCAATGGTTTGGGGGTGGTTGCTACACACGATTTAGAGCTTATTAAGTTGGAACAAGAAATCTTAAATATTAAGAATTATCACTTCAAGGAGGAAATCAGAAATGATAAAATGGTTTTCGATTATAAAATTAACCCGGGGCCATGCCCAACTACCAACGCTCTAATAATAATGAAAATGGAAGGGTTACCTGTAGAATAAGATTTTATAAATTCTTTTTGTTATATTATAAAAATTATTTTACTTAGATTATACAATTATTAATGTAAGCTTAATGAAATATCCTCTTTTGTTTTTCCTATAAAAGGTAACATTTAATTATGATTTATTTGAGAAATTCAAAATTATGAACATGATATTTTAATCATTATTTAAACTGTTGATAATGATTTTATTATAATTGAGCCCATTTTAAAATGCTCAATAGGGCCATTATTTTTATGAAGGGATTAACTAGATGAAGAAAAAAGAACCGCAAATTTTTAATATTACCGATTTTGATAAAGGAGAAAAGGAATTTTTATTTATAAGCTCTTTGATAAAGGACGGTAACTTTGAGGAAGCGATAAAATCAAGTAAAGAAGCCATTTTTAAATATCCGGGAAACTCATCATTTTTTATTTTGCAATCACTTGCATATTCGTTTAGCATGAAGAATAATGAAGCAATAAGTATTTTAAAAGTAGCGGAAAAAAAATTTCCAATAGATGATCAGGTACATTATCAACTGGCTAAAATTTATTGTATAATGGGAAAATACGTCGAAGCGGAAAACCATTTTATAAAATCATATAAGTTAATTCCCAAAGACGACATCATTATGCGCTCTGATTGTCTTAATGATCTTGGCATTCTTTATGAAAAAATTAATAAACGCGATAAGGCTGTAGAAAAATTGGAACTTGCCTTAATTGAAAATCCTAATAATATAAATGCACAGAATAACCTCGGGAAATTTTCTGATTCTAAAAATCCTTCCATACCAAAGAAGAATTCAGCGAACGATCTTTTCTTGTTCCAATCTTTGCAAGTGGAAAAGTATTTCACAAATAAAAAGAAAAAATATTTTAAGAATAATAAAGAGACACAAAGGATATTAGATATTATAAGTGATGTATGGCGTGAAAACATATTACCTCAAAAAGATAAGCTGAAAGATATGTCTAAAACTGAAAAAACTAGCTGGTTCAAAAGTATCAAAATAGATTTTAAAAAAAATATATCGGAAAAGTCTACAATAAACAAAAAAGATCCATTTAATAATTTTATGGATGATATAAATGAGAATTTATCTTTTTTGCCGCCTAATAGCTTTTTATTACTGCCTTTTTTAGTCCTATTTCTTAATGAAGCGGGTATAAGCTCGGTTCGAACCGAAGAAATTTCATCGGGAAAAAAACCAACTGAGGAGGAAGAAGGTATATTACTATGTTCTTTTGATATGGCAACAGTACTTATAGATGTAATAATGGAAGAGGATGAAGATAATGATGACGACGTAAAAAAACAGCTATTTGAAGATGCTCTTGATATTACTTCTGAATACGTGCCTAAAGTTAAGGGACGGGCGATGATTCTTCAAATTAAAGATAAATTAAAAGAAATGTTAAATATGATAGGCTCTTTTAATTATGATGAGTGATTTGACATAACATTAGAAGTAAATTTAATTTTTGGAGCTATTCATTAAATTAATAGTGTGTCCCTCTAAGAAAATATTTCTCTTGTGAAATATTTTTGATTTTTGTTAATATTTACAATTTGAAAATAATCTTTTTAAATACGCCTCATCAATGAAATTGAATAATCAATTTAATTTCAAAATCGGGAAATGATTTAAACCGGTTGGGCTATGCGTAGTGCGGGATTTTGAAAAATTATCTATCAAACCGCTACGATGTTTATTAAATGTATTCATGTTCAATTTATCATATTTCCCCCGCATTGCGTATACCGCGTGTTAGCGCAAGTTATTTTCACAAACGAATTGAGAGATCTAATTTGCCTCCTAATCCAAATTGGACTATTTTCTGCAATGTAGAAAGTCGAACTTCTTTAATATTATTTTCTATTTTCGATATGTAAGATTTTGTTGTTCCTACTTTTTCTGCTAACTCAGCTTGAGTCAAACCTTTTTCAAGTCTTGCCTCATGAAGCATAGATCCTAATTTAAAGTTCTCATAACCACTATCAAGTTCATCCCTCTTTTCTGTCCCTTTTACTCCGTAATGTTTATCCTTAAATTCATCAAGAGTCATTTTGTTATTTGTTTTCATCATTATATTCCTCCATAATTTTAAGTGCTCTTCTAATTTCCGTTTTTGGTGTCTTTTGCTTTTTCTTCTGAAATCCATTAGCTAATATTATAAGCTTTCCTTGATCAAAAAAACAAAAAATTCTAAAAA
The DNA here is from genome assembly GCA_913053915.1 of uncultured Ignavibacteriales bacterium. The sequence continues at coordinate 6,970 of CAJXGP010000082.1, forward strand.
TATCTTTGCCAAGTTTTACCCTAATCTCATACAAACCATTTGTTGATTCAATGTGTTTAAGATAATTTTCTGGCACTCTTTCCAATTCTTCAATCAGTTCAATAGTCCAAATGATTTTTGCTTTAACTTTAGAAGATTGTTTCAAGAAAAATTTCTCAAAATAATTTTTGTAAAAAATCACTGTCCTATGTTTCGATTTTGTTTTCATAGTGCAAAGATACAAAAAGTTTCACTAAAGTGCAACAATATATGTAATGGGTTTAATTTGCGTTAACCGGTATTACCTCCAACTTAGGGTTAATATCCCTTTTCAAATGCCCTTCAATTTTGATAGATACCGGGTGTAATTTTTAAAGTTGCTCCTTTTTACGGATTTACACCTAATTTATTGATTTTTAATAATTAAAAAATTTAGTAATTTCAAACGATAATAAAATTATTCCTTTTTTTGAGCGCTATAATTGCATTGCCTTAATTCACAAATTTAATAAGTTACGACATATATAGTTTATAATAAAACTAAACTCTAATAAAATAAAAGGTGTGTTATGAAAAATTACGGCAGCAACGGTTATGAATATCCGTTATTAATTAAAAAATTATTAACGAGA
>CAJXGP010000083.1 GCA_913053915.1 uncultured Ignavibacteriales bacterium
TTGATTAGGATGAGTTTTATCTCTTAAATGAAGTACTCCAGGTGGACTAGTATAGTTCGAATTATCTTCATAATTAATTACAGAAACGGACAATACAGTATCTTTCGGCAAAGTTTTTTGCCATTGGTTTCCAACAAGATTGAAATCGGCAAACCGGACATGTACTGTACTGCTCACTCCTGTTGTAAATATCCTAATATATTCTACATCCGAAAGAGAAGGTGTTCCAACCGTTAAAAGAGTATCTCTTAACGGAATTCTCATCAAGAACCAACCTTTATCTCCGCCCGTACCGGCAATAAATTTATTTTTAGTAGTGTCCAAAGGAACTTTATATCTGAAATAACTATTGACTAGATCGACCTTTCCGTTTCCATTTAAGTCCTCCGTATCAGGGATTCTCCCCATATCGGTTGAAACGGCATTTCCTTCGGTTCCATTAATATTAAAATAGGCCATTGTGTTTGTAGTACCATAATTACCTTTAAAACTGAAATCATCACCGCTAGGGTCTGCTTTTTTACTATGAAACTTTGCACGTTCCTGAGCATCATTCAAACCGTCAATACCTACATCTTCACCCGGGTCAATTACTCCGTTTCCATTTTTATCTTCCGTATTCAGAATTTTATTCGGAATTACATCTTCGCTAATTCTACCCAAGTCAATATATAAATTAGCATTGGGGGGTGATTGTTCGTTATAAATCCAAAACTCAATATATTCAACATGTTGAACCACAAGGTTATTTGCAGTCGATGAGAGAAGTTTCATCATACCGCCCCATGTTTTAGTCGGATCGGATAACTTCGGATGATAATTATAGGTACCTGGAGTATCCGGCATAAAGACAAAATCCAACACAGGTACTTGTTGATCTGCTTTGGCTACTTTTTTTCTATTTCCCCATATATCCGACACAAAAACATTTGACGGAGTAATCGAATACCAAAAACTTTTCGCTTTATAATCCATCATTTGCTTATATGATAACCCTGCTAAAGCGGGAATTTTATCGGGTGCACTTAGGTCTTTCCATTGAGTATATGATACTCCGATTGGGATAATAGTTTTTGCCCCTTCAAAATCATCTATATACGCCACACTCCCCCCATGATCATCGGGTATTGTACTTTTGATTGTGTTTGGATCAGGATTTATGTATGCAAATTCGCCGGCGAGTGAGAAACTCGACGCTTCCCTGGTTGAAATTACATTGTCCAAAGCCCTGGTTAAAAAAGGCAGATCACCACCGGTGTGAAAATCAACACCCATGATAGTGTTGCTTATCGGCTCTTCACCAATCCTGACTCTGTTACTCAAAGATTGCTGGTTTAAATTCAGAATTGAAAAGCCGAGTTTTGTTTTATCGGAAAGATTAAATATTCCTCTAGCGCCTAAAAGAGTTTTGGAAGCTAATTGGAATAGATCATTTTGCTCATAGGTAATTCTCAAATTAGCTCCGGGGACTAATGCAGCGCTATTTCTAATAGTCAACTGTCCGGTATTATAATCGACGACATAATCAATTCCTTGGATTAATTGTCTTCCGTTAAGATAAACCCTAGCCGAATTTTCAACAGCATTAAAACCCAACTGGTAATTGGCAGAAGCTTCGCCTGAATATTTCCCGGTAATTATCCATTTATCATGAGCTTTATCCTGTCTGGCAAAAGTTTGGGTTGTATCGTATATGGATTGATATCTTAATGAATCCGGTATACCGTTGGGCAAATTCTTTCCGAATGGTTCTAGAGAAGGGAAAATGATTTCGCCTGAAGTCGGCAAAATGGTAAAACCAGGTCGCCAATCGAATACATTATCCGGTTGAGCATTCCCACTCGAGTTAAATTTATCAAACCCAAAAGCAGTTAATAGTTTAACAGCACCTTTGGTAGTCGGTAAACTGGTTACAGGATTTTGACCCGGTATTTCATATTCAATTTGAAGCTTGAATCCGGCTTTTTTAATATTTACAGCATTAAGTGAATAAATATTTTTCAGCAGTAATCTCCACGCTTCCTTATATTGAGGTCGTAAATTTTGTGGTTTAATTAGTTTTAAAACTAAATTTTTAGAAGTATCTACATTTGCACTTGTGAGAAAATCGCCATAATAAAGGTCATCTGAAGGACCTGGGTTGGTATTTTGAACTCGATAAGCTACTGCAATAATATCTTGACTTTGAATGGAAGTAAGGAATGTTATATATCCTGTTTCAGGATGTAAAATATAATCTACCCCTCTAGTTAACATCACGAACCTACCCGTTGCCAATTTACCATTTCCATTTCCTGTGGTATCAACCCGGTATGAATCCGGATACGGAGGTTGATCGGCGCGACGCGGATATAAATTTATATATGCATTCGCATACCTTTCTTTAGCCGGGTGATATATTTGATTATTAACCGATTTCCAAACCTGTATATCTACTATTTCTTTACTTTTGTCTACTACAGGTGTTGCACTGCTGTAATATTTATAAAAAAGATTTAATCTAGGATCAGTGCTTGCATAAACAGTATCTAAAAAATAATTATTTTGGGAATAATTCCATGCTTTTACACTAAATATATGTGATCTAACTCCTCCGTTAACTTGAACTACTTTAGTTTGACCTTTCTTCTGGCTAGCTAAAGTTGTTAATGTCAAAGGACCTAATTTGAAGTTTGCTTTTACTCCGAATAAAGCTTCACCGCCTCCAACCAAAGGTGCAGTTTGGAGAGAAACATTACCTGCTTCAATACTTTGAATTATCTCATCCGGATAGCCTGTATATTTTATTTTCAGTTGATTTTGATATTCAAAAGTTCTTTGTGTATTCCAATCAGCACTTATGTTTAATTTATCTCCAATTGTTCCATTAACATTTATCTGCACCTCCTGTTTAAAATCCGGTTCACTTCTCGTATTCCCCAAGCGTGAAATTGTAATACCTCGAGTAGTTTCGCTGCGCCATGCGCCATGGATATCCACTGCTCCCCCGATACGTAAACTAATTTTCGGTTTACCGAATATACTTAATACTCCAACACTGGGAAGCGGAATTTCAAAGTTTGTAATATTTTTAATTAAATGCCCTAAACTATTTTTATTGCCATGGTAAACATAATTGTATCCATATTTTCGCCACATTCTTTCCTGATTTGCGGCAAGCATTAATTTAATATATTGATCCAAAGGTAATCGTAAAAGAATTTTAGTCCGTTGACCGGCTATGCTTTGCTTTATATCGACATACTTACCTGTAGAATCCAAATTCGCCGGAGGGTATACAAAAAAACTAGACCTTCTCCCCATGGTCAATTTTACGTATGGAACATCGTGCCTTCGATATTTAAAATACTTTAACCGGGCGGTTGAATCAATAGCCGCTAAATCAATTTTGGTGGTATCTCGCCTCCGGATTTTGGAAGTATCCCCTATTGCAGCTTCAAGTGAATCCTTTATGTGTTTGAAATGTTTTAGAGAATCAATTCTCAATGAATCGGCATGAGATTTTTTAGTGGTATCATGTTCTGAAGTATCGGCAGCAAAAGTATAATATTGTGGAAACTTATTTTTAGATATTTTTTTTTGGGAATTAGGTTCAGGTTCACTGTTATCTAATACACCCCTGAATCCGGAATCTTTAAATGGTAAATTGAATTGAATAAATGGTTCAATCAACGCAAATTTAGTAATTTCGGAAAACGGTTGAATATGGAAACCGATGTTAATCCCCGCATAAAATAAAATAAAAACTATTACGCTAAAGCGGAGAATGTTCCAAATCGGATTTTTTACTTTATGTATAATAAAGGCCCTTTATTGAGAATTTTTATTAAACTACCAAAACGTGTAAATTCTCTATAACTGTCTCCTTAATATTTTAGATAATAATAAATAAATTAGACAATAATATTTTTATTTTCAATAATAAATTAGAGTAATAAACTAAATGCAATTATTAATTTATAACTTTGGTTCGTATGAATTAAGGTAATTATTTTTTCACTGATTTTTTAAGGTATTGTTTTGATTTGCCCTAATCATATCGATTAAATTAATCTTAAAAATTATGTTAAATGTGAGTAAACTTATTAATAATTCCCAAATGATTGGGATAAGTTTTTAATAATTCTTTTCTCTTGGATAATTCAAAATCTTTAAAATCAAATCCAGGGGCAACTGTACAACCTACCAATGAATAAGAATTTTTATTCATTACTTCAGCAGCAAACCAGTTATCTTTTGGAATAATAGCCTGAAAACTTTCATTATTTTGAACATCGTTGCCTAAAATAATTTCAATGATTTCATATTCATTTTTAATAAGATAAATTGTAAGAGAACTTCCGTCATAAAAATGCCAAATTTCATCCGACTTTAATTTATGAAAATATGATATTTGTTCACCCTGTAATAAGAAATAAATTAATGTTGAAAATGTTCTTGCACCTGAATATCTAACCGGCAAAAAATCTTTTTGAATTATTTCACCGGAGCGGTATGTCTCTTTGAAATATCCACCTTCAGGATGTTTTTCAAGCCCAAACTTCTTTATGTAAAAATCAACCTTTTCTATCATACTTGAAATATTTATAAGTACACTTAAATATAACAATTAAATTAATATATTATGAGAATAATTTGAAAAGAATGCCATAATGATAAAGTGAAATTCAGGAAATTAATAATCCCAAATTTTAGATAAATTTCAAAGAATACAATAATCTTAAGATTAGTAAAGTAAATCACTTTAAAGTTTCTTTTTAACGATTATTTTATTAACATACCGTTGAAAAAAAAACAGGGGTTATTAGAAGGGGGGTAATAATCAGGAGGCATTATGAATAAAATATTTAGGAAAATGCCGGTGAAAGGATTACATAAAACTATTTTAAATCCAATGTACTTAAAAATGTCTCTATGTACTTTCTTCAACTGATATACCCTTTAATAATTTCCTAGATTTACAAAAATCCAAAACATGGAGGCAGAAATGTCCGCACTAAAAGAAAAACTATTCCAAAAAATAGAAGAACAGCGTCCTCGCACAACAAAATTATTAAAAGAATACGGCAATGTAAAAATTGGCGATGTTACAATAGTTCAGGCAATTGGAGGAGCCAGAGGCGTAAAATGCCTTACTACAGATATCTCTTATCTTGATCCATACGAAGGAATAAGATTCAGAGGTTACACTATCCCTGAAGTTTTACAGAAACTACCCAAAGTTCATGACGGTGAGATGCCTTATGTAGAAGGTTTCTTTTATCTTTTATTAACCGGTGAAATACCTACTGAAAAAGAGGCAATGGAAGTTGCTGAAGAATTCAAAAACAGGCAAGATGTTCCGGATTATGTATTTAGCATTTTACTTTCAATGCCTCCGGATTCTCATCCGATGACTATGTTTTCAGCGGCAATTTTATCAATGCAAAGAGAATCGGTATTTGTAAAAAAATACAACGAGGGTATTAGTAAGATGGATTACTGGGACTCTTATTACGAAGACGGATTAAATTTATTAGCTAAACTTCCCAAGATAGCTTCATTTATCTATCGACTTAAATATAAACAAGGTAATTTCATCGAAACGAATCCATCTCTGGATATGGGCGGAAATTTTGCACACATGATGGGCATCGCTAAACCGTACGACGATGTATCCCGTTTATATTTTATCCTTCATAGTGATCATGAAAGCGGTAATGTGAGTGCACATGCGGGTCATCTTGTTGCATCTGCTCTTTCCGATATGTACTATTCCCTTTCTGCTATGATCGACGGACTTGCCGGTCCGCTTCACGGTTTGGCTAATCAAGAAGTGCTGCGCTGGATTCAAGGTGTAATGAAGAAAATGGGAGATAAAATTCCTTCTGAAGATGATATGAAAAAATTTGTGTGGGATACTCTTAATTCCGGTCAAGTTATTCCAGGATTCGGACATGCGGTTTTAAGAAAAACCGACCCTCGTTATATGGCTCAACGGGAATTTTGTTTGAAACATCTAAAAGATAATCCTATTTTCAAATATGTAGATATTTTATATAAAGTTACCCCCCCTATTTTAAAAGAACAAGGTAAAGCGAAAAATCCTTGGCCTAATGTCGACGCTCAATCGGGGGTTATTCAATGGTATTATGGTCTGAAAGAATATGATTTCTATACGGTTCTATTCGGTGTCGGCAGAGCACTGGGCGTTACTGCTAATATTATTTGGGATAGGGCCTTAGGTTATCCTATTGAACGACCGAAATCCCTTACTACTTCAATGCTCGAAGAACTTGCCGGGATTAAGCATGAAGAATTTCAAGAATCGAAGTAATTTGAAGTAGTATATTATTATTATTTATTCCCGGGGTTACATTTATTTTTATAAAGTGGATCTGAAATTGCTTTTCTGCAAAAATGAAAATTTTATTTAGCTGTTCAAATCTTTCAAGCTATAATTAGAATATGTTTAATGTAACCCCGGATAATTAAAATTATATTTGGAAGTACCTTTTTCTCCCCCCTTTGTAGATTTTAAAAAACATGGATACTTATTATTTATACAAAAAACTAATTTTAACTTCTCTTAAAATTTTGTAGGTGTTGTAATGGATAGTACAAGTATGATTAACGAAAAACAACCTAATTTAAGTATTATTAAAGAACAACTTTTTGCGGGTAAAGCAGCTTTAACGCCTGAGCAGCTTGAAAATTTTCTACTATCTTTAGAAGATTTAATTGAAAAAATTTACACCGGAAATTTATTTGCAGATGATAAATCGATAATAGAAAACCGGCTGTCGATTCTTGAAAATCTAATTCCGGCTCAATTGGCTAAAGATTTAATGAAAAAAATTGAACCGGATATTTTTTATAATTTCGGACAATATCTTTTATCTTTATTAAAAAATGAGGGGAATTCTTTACAGTCTCTTATCAGACAGGTTACTCATGTTTATTTGAACCTGTTTCGTTTCTCAGAATTTCTTACAAAAATATATGGGGATAAAAAGTGGGAAATTTTAATTCACGATCTTATTTTGATTAGTAATTTTAACATCTTTAGTTTATTCCGACAAAGAGTTAGTGATTATGGCAATAGAACATTATTTAAAGAACTTCACGGAAGCGTTGAAATAAATTATTCTTGGAATACTATTTTCGAGCGGACTCAACAATATGCAAAATCAATATTAAAATTATTACAAGATGCAAATAATGATAATCGCTCCGTAGCGCTTTTGATGGAAAACGAATTGAGCATGGCCATTTTAGATTTGGCCTGCCTTACTAACGGAATTGTAAACATAATGATACCTGCAAATTCGGTCCCTCATCATCTCTCTTACATATTAAATGAAACGAAAGCTCCGGTTTTAATAACTTCCGACGAGAAACAGTTACACAAAGTGAAAATTGTTAAAGAAGAATTAAAATATCTTAGAAAAGTGGTACTAATGCGTGGGTCAAACAGTGTTGGCGAAATTATATCATTCAATGAATTTATCAATTTGGGTTCTCCGGTTGAGGACTCTTTATTAGAAAATACACAAAAAGAAAATGAGATTCAGTCATTATC